>PMHN01000086.1:0-6131 GCA_003156695.1 Gammaproteobacteria bacterium | reverse complement strand
ATGCCGTATTTGAGGCAATGCACGCCGCCGGAATTCTCCGCGACGTTGCCGCCGATCGTGCAGGCGACCTGCGAGGACGGATCGGGCGCGTAGTAGAGCCCGTACGCAGCAGCGGCCTCGGACACGCGCAGATTGGGCACTCCCGGCTCAAGCCGCGCCGTTCGTCCCACCGGATCAATTTCAAGGATGCGATTCATCCTCGCGCACGAGAGCAATACCCCCTGCGCGTGCGGTGTTGCACCCCCGGACAGCCCGGTCCCCGAGCCACGCGCGACCACCGGGACGTTGAGACCGTTGCAGGTGAGGAGCACCTGCCGCACGTGTTGTGCGTTGCGTGGCAGCACCACCACCGCGGGGCGCTGGCGGAATACGGGCAGTCCATCGCACTCGTAGGGGCGCAGCTGCTCGTCCTGCGAGAGCACGCAGTCTGCGGGCAGCACGGCACGCAGCGCGGCGGCCAGATCCGGATGAGTCATGTCGCCATCCTAGCGCAGCCGCGTCGTGCAGCCGCGCCGGTGGTCGCGCCGTGAACGCCGCGCGGGAGGCCTGAGCGCTGCCGGATCAGCGCAGAACTGCGAGCCGGGCGAGGTTGGCCTGCACCGTGGGGTCGTGGACAGCGCTGCGCGCGTACCAGCGTCGTGCAGCCTCAAGCAGCGCCTCGCAATTCCTCAGTATCGCGGCATCCTCCGGGCCGAGGTTATCGGCACGCGCCGGCGAGAAGCCGCGAGGCGCATTGCGCACATGCCGCCGCAGCCGCAAGCGGCGCAGCGCCCGCATGGTCAGTGACGCGGATTCCGCGACGTCGCCCCGGGTGACACGCTCGGAAACGCTTTGGCAGATGCGCTCATGATCGAGCCCATGCGCGTCGCTATCGGCGCCCGGGGGGCGGATCCACTGCTGACACCAATTGGTGATTTCCGCGGCGGGGGCGCGCAGCTGCGCATCGGTGAGCGCCACCGCGATGCGCGGCAGATCATGCGCCTCGCGCGAAGCGGCCTCCCAGCGCAGCTCGTCAAGCAGCTGCCCGATATCGTTCAGGTATTTCGCGAACATCCGCGATGCGGTTGGTACCGCGCATCGCGCGCCCGTCGGCGGCAACGCGGGGGGCCGGGGCGTGGTTGGGTTTACGTGCGGCTCGTTCATTTCTCAGGACCTCTCAGGCCGCTTTCCCGGTGGGTGCGGCGGCTGGCGGAGTGCTGTCCACTACGGATCCCGCATCCACGGCTGGAGCTGGGGTGGCTGCAACGGCGATCGGCCCGCGTGCTGGGGCTCGTGCGCGGCGCGGCGCGACCGCTCGCCTGCTCTGCGTGGCCTTGACGGCCTTTGCGGCGCTCACATGCCGGCGTCGAACCCGGTTCGCACGCCGCGTCTTTGCAGCATGACGCGCTTTTGCTGCCTCACGCCTGCGCGCCTGCACATGCGCCTTCGTCTTGCGACTGGGCTTCGCAGCGCCCCTGGCCGGGGCCCTCGCGGATTTCCCCGGCGTGTCCTTCTGGGCCCGGCGAACGCGCTTCCACGTCTTGCGTGCGGAGGCTGATTGCTTGCGAGCGCGCCGCGCTTCCCGCTTGGCTTCCTTCAGCCGCTTGCGCGCGCGCTTCAGTTCTTCCTTCGCGATGCGCACGCGCTGCTTGGCGACGTCCGCCTGGAGCCTGGCACGCTCAAGGGGCTCTGTCGGAGGGGTCTGCTCGCTGCCGGTCTTCTTCATCCGCTGGCCTGCGGTGAGCGAAAAGGCGGCCAGTCTCACACAAGAATCCGAGGGTTGCCACCCAGTGAACTTATCCACAGAATTTGTGCATAACTATGTGGACAGAAGCGCGGGGCGCCGACAAACGCGCAGCGCTGCCAATGGTTTGCGTCAAAGTGAGCGCGATTTCGCCAGCTGCGTGCAAAATCACCCACGCGCACGCCAGCATGCACGCTTTCGGCGCCGCGACATCTTATGATTGCGCCATGGAGCCACCTGGCATCACCCGCTCACGCCGACCGTTTCTGGCCCCGCTGTGGTTGACTTTTCTCATCGCACTGGTCGCCGCTGTCATGGCGTTCGCCGCCTGGCACGGCGCCACGACCACCATGGTGGTGCTCGCACGGCCCGTCGAAAAAGATCCGGGGACGATTGACGATCCGCCGCTGTCGGCCGAAGGTGAAGAGCGCGCACAGCGCCTGGCGCAGATGTTCGCCGCCGGATCAAGCGCCGGATCGCTGGATGCGATCTACGTGAGTGACGAGCGCCGCGCGCAGCAGACAGCCGCGCCGCTCGCCGAACGGCTGCACCGGCCTCCCGAGGTGTTCAAAGTCGCGGACGCACGCGCCGCTGCGGCCCGCGCGCTGCACGAGCACGCGGGCGGCACGGTGCTGGTGATTGGCAGCGCAGCGACGTTACAGCAGGTGCTGCACGAGCTCGGTGTCGCGGACGCCACGAGCACGCCGGGCGAGGAAGCGGACGTGCTTTATCTTGTGAGCATCCCGAGCGTCGGCCACACCCACGTGCTGCGGCTGAAGTACTGACAGCGCGGACGCAGTCAGCTCTAGGCGGGCTTTCGGGCGCCGCCGACGGCGCTGAGCGCCACCGCCTTGCGGATGAAATCCTCGTGCTGGCTGATGCGGAAGTCGGCGAGCACCGCTGAGCGGATGTAGCGGGCCTGGTCGATGAGATAGGTGCCGCGGCGCACGGCAAACCCGAGTGGCCCCTGCACGTCGTACATGCGGATGACGAACTTGTCGACGTCCGAGAGCAGCGTGTACGGCAGCTGGTACCGCTCGCNNTCGCGAAACTTGCGATGACTTTCCGGGGATTGGGGGCTCACGCCCGCAACGTTGAGTCCGGCCTGCGCGATGTCGGCGTGCAGGTCACGGATGGCGCACGCCTCGCGCGTGCATCCGGGAGTGAAGTCCGCGGGGTAGAAATAGAGGATCAGGGGTCCGGCGCGCAGCAGCGTGCTCAGGGAGACGCTCTGTCCGTCCTGATCCGGCAAGGTGAACTCTGGTGCCCGTCCCCCTAGTGCCAGCACCTGCTTCCCTCCTCAGGATCCCGTTGGATCCACGTATTGCCGATGATAGCCGTATCCTGCGCCCGTGGTACCCCTGGCCCATTGCTGGATCAGGACCGGACGCACCGGCCCGCGCACGTTCGCGGCAGCGAAATTGACGTGCCGGATCGCGATGCTAGAATCGCGCGCCTTGCGGTGGGGCGGTAGCTCAGTTGGGAGAGCGTCGCGTTCGCAATGCGAAGGTCGAGGGTTCGATCCCCTTCCGCTCCACCATTTCCCCGTGGCGAGATCGTAACGCCAGCTTCCATTTCCTCCAACGAAAACGCCCGCGGCTGCGGGCGTTGTCGCTTCTGCTTACCTGAAGTCAGCTCTTGCGCTTGCGGCGATTGAACCCTAAGCCTGCCAGACCCAAGGCGAACAGCGCGAGGCTGGCCGGCTCCGGCACCTTCGGTGGCGGCGGCGGCGGGGGTGGGGGCGGGCTGCTCGCGGTGAAATCGAACCCCACGGTCATGGTCACGGGGGCGTTGAGGACGGCCCCAGAGGTCACGCCGACATTGAACGGGGAGCAAGCCTCAACTGCCGTGCCGGTGCACTTCTCATCACCGGTCACGAACAAGAAGGACCAAGTCGCGCCGGTATCCTGCAGGCCGGCAGTCGCCATGGGCTCCACGAGCGTTTGGCTACCTGCGTCGAGGGTCAACACCATCGACGTGGAAGGAGCGGCGCTGGTGTACGCGAAGTAGTTCGCATCCATGCCGCTTGTCGCTATCGAGTGCGCCTTCGGCGCATTCGGACCGCCCGTGGGAGTGTCGGCACCTGAATAGGTCGTTACGAACGAATAGGTGCCGGAAGCAATTCCCGCGACCGTAGAGGTGTATGACCCGGTCAGGGTGCAGGTGGTGTTCCCGCCGCTGACACCGCACAGACCCTGGCCCAGGGTGTAAGTACCCTCGCCAGCGCCATTCGCGCCAAAGCCATACTCAGTGAAGTTCTGGCTGCTGGCTCCGAGATCCAGCGTGACTTCCTGCGCCTGGGCTGCCAATGGCCCAATGAGCACGACCGCGGTACTGGCGATAAGGGTTTTGTAGTGCATCCTAATGGTTCCCTGTTTAGGTTGTTAGTTCCCGATAGTCATCAGCTCAGTCGCGCGCGAGTGTGTCCGAGGTACGTGGTGCGCGCAATGGCTGCGAGCGGACGTACGAGCGGACGTAAGCGGACAGATGCGGACAGCGGCTGACGGGACGGGTCAGGGTAGCCGCGCGAGGACCTCACGGAGTGCCGGATCGTCGCGATACGTTGAAAACTCAGCAAAGCCACGCAGCGCTGCAAGATTGTGGTCATGGCGCGCTTCGGCAATCGCGAGCCACTTGAGCATTCCAGCCCGGTCGTAGGCTAGCGCGCGGTACTCCGCGACCACCACGGCAGAGCCGGTTCCACGTTCCCAGGCCGCAGCTTCGGCTGCGCTCAGCTGGTCGAGCATCGCCTGGCGGCCGCCAGTCTGGAACTGCTGTGCGGCGCTATGCAGCCCGGCGACGACCTCCGGCTGGCCGCGCAGTTCGGCCGCCGCGAGCGCCTCGCGCAGGAAGTCCGGGTCGCGCGACAGGATCAGGTACGCGTGTGCCAGATAAGCGCGCCACGACACGAAATTTGGATCCAGCTGCGCCAGGCGTTCGAGTGTCGCCAGGCCCTCGGCTCGCTGCCCGAGCCCGAAGCGGATCCAGGCTTCGTCCGCCGCTATCGCCCGATTGCCGGGATCAAGTGCGCGGGCGCGCGCCATGGCCTGCAGCGATTCGTTGAAGTCCCCGTGCGCCTCCAGCGCGGTGGCATACCAGTGGAAAGCCCTGGCCGAGTTTGGATCAAGTCGCAACGCAGTCTTGAACGCCTGGAACGCCGCGGCGGTGTCCCCCTGCCACCAGAAGGCGACGAAGGCCTGGTCGAGCCACGCGTCGGCGAGCTGCGGATCGAGGGTAACCGCGGTGCGCGCGGCGCGCGCCGCCTGCGGGTACGCCACTGCGTCGGGCATCGAGCCAAATTCGCGCAGCAGAAGGTAGGTGTTGGCAAGGCCTGCCCAGCCGGCGGCCCGTTTGGGGTAGCGGTCGACCAGCTGCTGAAAGTTTTTTTGAGCGGCCGCCAGACTATCTGCCGACCGCATCGACAATTCAAAGCGAGCGGTCGTGTACATTTCGCGCGCCTGCGAATTGTCGTCATACGGGGCGTCTGCGACGGTTGCAGCCGCGGCCGGATGCCGCTGCGAGATTGTCATAGTGAGCGCCGTAACCCCGAGCGCCACGAGCAAGAGCGCCGCGATCGGCCACAGCCGCCGAACATGTCGTGGCTCATCCGCCGGCGCCGGCAGTGCCGCGGCGGTCTGGGGGACTGCGGCGGGCAGCGGGACTGCGGCGAGCAGGGGGACTGCGGCGAGAGCGGCGGCCTCGGGCACATCGCCGAGTTCTGCGCGCAGGCTGGCTTGCACATCGTGCGGCAGCGTGCGCAGCCAGATCGTCAGTTCCTCCGGATCGGCCCACACGGAGCTGCGGCTGCCGCCTGGAACCCGATGCACCGGCAACGAGCGTTTTTCCCAGCGTCTCGCCGTGCGCTCGGTGCATCCGAGGGATTGGCCAATCGCCTTCCAGCCGACCAGCCGCCGGTTGCTCTTTCCGTTTGTGCCTGCCGCCGCTTGAACGTTGTTATTTTCGATCGATATCAAGTCTGCCCCGAGCCGCATGGTTAGCTGATGAGATCCCGATAGGCGTGCCAGGTCGCATAGCCCAGGAGCGGCGCCACGATGACCATGCCGACAAGCAGGGTTACAAAGGCGATCGCGGTGAGCCCCACGATGAGGAAGGCCCACACCAGCATCACCGGCAGGTTGGCCAGCACCGCGCGCAGGCTGGCGCGCATGGCCTCGGACGCGCTCGCGTGCCGATCGATGATGAGGGGCACGGCCACGACCGACAACGCAAACACGACGGCCGCAAGCACACCGCCACAGAGCACGTAACCGAGGATTTGCGCGGAGCTCGCGCTGGTCGCTCCACCCCACAGGACAACGGCGAGGCTCGGCACGGAGGTCGCAAATACCGATTCCCACAGGATCGCCGAGATCACGAACCAGGCGACCGCGATGATCGCCAGCACGCC
>PMHN01000076.1:8325-8620 GCA_003156695.1 Gammaproteobacteria bacterium | reverse complement strand
TCCTGTGGATCCCGAACGACTCGTTGAAGATGGTGTTCAACACCTACAGCGTCGGCGAGGACAACCTGGCGAGCGGTAGTGGCGTGCCCAACAACGGCGGCAGCCCGACCGCGCCCATCGGCCTGCCGAACCCGGGCGCGCCGTACGTCAACTACGCCCACGTCACACGCGTGCACGAGGACGACAGCCTGCTGTGGAAGTATTACGACGGCGGCGGCACGGGTGGCTCCGGGATATCGAAGATGGCGATGTCGTTTACCGGGGATATCGGCTGCGAGTATGGCGGTGGCGTCAG
>PMHN01000076.1:0-8267 GCA_003156695.1 Gammaproteobacteria bacterium | reverse complement strand
AAGCTCTACCAGTGGGACACGCAGCTGAATCTTCAGTACATGCCGAAACCCTGGATCACGTGGTGGACCGAGACCACCTTCCGGCACTCGAACGTGCCGTACTGGTCAGGATCCGGCGGCGTGACGCCGCCCGGCGGCAACAACGGCTCGCCGGGATCCTTCGTGTGCAACAACGGCAGCACCATGGGCGCTGACAACTGCGCGAACGAGGGGGGCACCTGGTACCCGGATCTGCGCACCCGTGAGCTGATCTGGGGCGCCGGGGTGATGGTGAAGTTCTAGAGGAACCGTGGAACAAAAAAAGCCCGGCGCACACGGCGCCGGGCAGGTATCCACTGAAGCTTAACGGTTGATCTTTGAGATCTTCGAGCCATCGAGCGACAGGTCGCCGAGCAATCCCTTATCGGCGAAAATAAACGCCAGAATCGGCTTCTGCTGCGTCTGCGTGTCGTAGGTGCCGTTGGCGCCGCCAGAAACCACGGTGATTCCCGCATCCGCACCAATGGACCAACCCTTGCTGGAGGTAAACTTTTCCAGTGACTCCGGGGTCATGAACATGATGATTTCGCTGTGCTTGGCCAGCCCGAGCGTCAAGCCAACCGAGGCGGCTGCCACCTTGTAGTAACCGACCGTCTTGCCGTTGACCTGCAGTGCACCTTCGCCAAACTCACCACCGACACCGACGCCGCCCTTCACGACGCGGGGAAACACCAGCACGCCTGCGGCCTTGTCGCCCAGGCCCTTGTGCGCAGGATTGATCGTATCGAAGTGGAGCAGGGTCTCGGACACCCGCGTGTCGATCTGCGCCTCGGTGGCCGCGAATGAGGCTGCGCTCGTCGCCAGGGCGACGATAGCGAGCCCGGTAGTGGCCAGGGCAATTCTGATATTCATAAGTAGTCTCTACGTTAATAAGCCAGTAGTGGGAGCCGGATCGCGAGGCGATCGCGGACAGGGGATCTGTAGGGGAACCGCGCTCAAGTTCAACCCACTATCAACAATACCGCTGTTAGATCGCCCGGTCTGTGCGCCAACGTACGCAGGGGAGCCGGCGGCCATCCTGACGAACTCCCTGGAATCGACGCCTGATCCGGTAGCACAAGCCGGCTAGCTGAAATACCGAGTTCCCCCGGTGCTCGCGCAGCTGACTGCGATGCGCTTCGAAGCCATGGTGCAGCCCGCCAATGCCTACGCTCTGGAATGGCGCAATGCCGGTAGCGGACGCTTGCAGTTGATATGGGAGGCGCAGGAGAACGGCATTGCCGTTGAGTACACGCGGGAACCGGCACGCAGCGAAACGGTGAGAAGTCGCGGCCGCCCGCTTATGTGCTAATCCGTACACAGTCGCTCGCCGTAGATGTAGAGTAACCGGATGGCCATCGGCAGGCGGGCTGACGTTAAGGAGAATGCGGAGGCGAGCCTGCCACGGCACAGCCCGCGCCAGAACCATCTGCTCAGTGCCCTGCCGGCCGACGACTACAAGCGTATCGCGGCGCATCTGGAACTCGTGTCGCTCAAACTTGGCGATATCCTGTATGAGCCGGGCATCAAGCTGCGATATGTGTATTTTCCGACGACCGCGATCGTTTCGCTGCTCTACGTTATGGAGGACGGTGCATCGGCTGAAATTGCGATCGTCGGTAACGAGGGAATCCTTGGCATCTCCTTATTTATGGGCGGTGAGACCACCCCCAGTCGCGCTGTCGTGCAAAGCGCCGGCTACGGCTATCGCCTGAGGGCGCAATTGCTGAAAGATGAATTCGGGCGCTTCGGCCCATTCCTGCGTCTCTTGCTGCGTTACACCCAGGCGCTGATCACCCAGATGGCACAGACAGCTGTCTGCAATCGCCATCACTCGNNTCGAGCGGGCCCGGTGCTGCACTTGTTCCTCCGTTATACCCAAGCCCTCATCACACAGATGGCGCAGACGGCGGTGTGCAACCGGCATCACTCTCTTGACCAGCAGTTGTGCCGTTGGCTGCTATTGAGCCTGGATCGGCTGGCATCCAGCGAACTGTCCATGACGCAGGAGTTGATCGCCAATATGCTGGGCGTACGCCGTGAAGGCGTTACCGAAGCCGCCGGGAAGCTGCAGTACGCCGGTTTGATTCATTACCGCCGGGGCAAGATCACCGTGCTCGACCGCCCGCGCCTGGAGGCGCGGTCCTGTGAGTGCTATCAGGTGGTGGAGACAGAGTTCGATCGTCTCCTGCCTTACCTCGCTTCTTAGCTCCAAACACCAGCTTCTCCTGTGCCGTGAGTCGTGCACGCCAATGTGCGGTGGCGAGCAGACCGGGTGTTGAGGTCATCTGTAAGGTGATGCTCGTAGGGGTCCACCAAGCAGCGCTTTCGTCGGTCGCTTCCAGACAGACAGGCAGCGCGCTTGTTCACAGGTGCCTCAATGGCGTGAGCGATCTTTCGGGAGCGCAATTGTGTCGTCGATGCTAAACGGTGCCACGGACAATCGCCTGCTCGCGGCGCTGCCAAATTCCGATCGGCAGCGCATTCTGGCAAGCTGTGAAACGGTTGCACTCACGCCTGCGGAGGTGCTTTACGCGCCTTGGGAACCCTTGCGGTGTATTTATTTCCCCAGCAGCAGTTTCATCTCGCTGATCATGCCAACCGGCGATTCGGGCGGCTTCGAAGTTGGCCTGGTCGGAAACGAAGGGATGTTAGGGATTACCCTTGCGCTCGGCGCCGAGATGTCGCCACAGCGCGCGGTAGTGCAGGGGGCCGGACTCGCCCTGCGCATGGATGCTGCACCCTTGCGCCGGGAACTGCGACGAAACAGGGCCTTGCGAGGCGAGCTTGATCGCTACCTGCACATCCGCATGGACCAGCTTGCCCAGGCGACGATCTGCGCACATTTCCATCTGCTCGAGGCGCGCGTGGCCCTGCGGTTGCTGATGACCCAGGATCGCGCGCGCGCAAATACTTTCAGGGTTACTCACGAAGCGCTGGCCGCAAAGCTTGGCGTTCGTCGAGTTGGAGTCACTGAGGCAGCGAGTTCACTGCAGCAACGTCGACTGATTCACTACAGCCGGGGCGAGCTTACCGTGTTGGATCGGCGGGGACTCATGGCAGCCTCCTGCAAGTGCTATACGGCGGATCGCGAGTCTTACAATCGCGCGCACTGACGCCCTACTGTTCGCCAGCGTACCGACCAATCTGGGCGCCGGGAACAGGCTGCAAGCTTGGCCTAAAGGAGACGGATCATGCGCAACGATGCGATTAAAGATGGCTGGCAGCGCTTCCTCGACAGACTGCGGCGATTGTGGGGGAAGCCACGCGGTGGTGAGATCCCCAAGGCCGCCGTCAGCAGCAATGGCTGATGCCCGGAATAGGGACAGCCGCCCAGCTAACGCGCGATGTACTCAGAGCGGCCGGCAGTGCGCTCGGGGGTCGCCGCGCCAAAGCGCAGGCGGATCAGCAGACAATACAATTGGACGCCTGGGAAGATGAAGGCGGCGCAGCGGCGTCTCCGAAGGTTCTGGAACCNNGGAACCGACGCGCGTGCTAGTCGCGCCGGTGCGCAAACTAATGGGAGCGTGAGTCGCCGCCGCGTGAGTTGCCGCCGCGTGATCGCGACGGAATGGAAGGCGCCGAGCGGGATGCGGGGGCCGATCGGTACGCGTGGCCGCCACTGGGGCCCGCACGATGGTCGCCGCCACGGAAGGGCGCAACGCGATAGCCACCGCCCCAGCCGCCATACACAACACCAGCCGGCTCGTAGTAACCCAGTCCGAGCCCCACATTACCGTCGTATCCGTAGCCGCCGCCCGTCGCAATGCAGCCTGACGACAGGCTCGCGAACAGGCCGATTACGATAGTGGCCGGCACCCAGCGCCAGGTTAAGCGATTCATTGGGTCACCTCTTTGCTCTGGGTGTCCGACCATTCGAGTAGTCCAAACGCCGCGCCGGCGGGATCAGCAATCACCGCGATCTTGCCGCCATGGCGATCGACCCGCGGTTCGACGAGTATCCGACCACCGAGCGCTACGGCCTTTTTCGCGCTCTCATCCGCATCTTCGACGCGCACGTAGTTCAGCCAGTGTGGATGTACAGTGGGGTTACTCGCAGGCCAGGAGTTCGCGCTCGCGCGCGCATAGTTGTCGGTCGCGAGCAGCAAATGCTGCGCGCCTTCAACGGCCGGCAGATCGAAGACTTCGTAATCGAACAGCGTCTGGTAAAAGGCAGCATCGGCGTCCGGATCGCGGGTGATGAGCGAACTCCAGATCCATTCGCCAGGTGCTGCCAGGACGTCCGGCGGGTCGCCGCTGGTGGAAGTCAGCACCGCAAAAACCGCGCCCTGCGGGTCAGCGAGTACCGCTTCCCGGCCGCGGTCCGGAACGCTACGGGGTGCAAACAGAACTTTGGCGCCGTGCTGCACGGCCAAGTCCCTGGTCGAATCGACGTCGCGCACCGCAATGACGGTCAACCATGCGGGTTGGTGATGCTCGCCGGTCGAAAATTCCTTGTGAATCAGGCCCGCGACTGCACGGCCGTCGAGAGACGCTGCCGCGTACTCGGTATTGCCGGATCGAATGTCGCGGAACGTCCAGCCAAACAATCCGCCATAGAACTGCTTGGCGGCAGCAAGGTCGGGAGTGACGAGCTCCACAAAAACCACCTTCCCGACGTGGTGCTCCTGGCTTGCAGGATCAACCAGTGGCGGCAGCGGCGAGGCTGCCCCCNNCTGGCGACGCTAAGGAGTGCGACCAGCAGGCTGCGCGTGGCGAGACATCCGATCAGGTTCGGGCGACGTTGCGATTGCATGGAGATCTCCGCACGGTACTCTTCAAGTCCCGCAACGTATGAGTCTTCCATTGCCAGGTCTGTGCGCTGGCGCACCGATGCGGTAGTGTTCGATACCGAACGGAAGGCGGCGCCGTTGCAGGTCTACCTTCAAGCCAGTCGCATTTGCAATGCCCGTACGCGCAATGAAAGAGAGCTCCATGCACATCGCATTAACAGTTGGTCCCCTGGTCTCCCTGATCGCTGGCATCCTCATCCTGGTGATACCGAGGCTGCTGAACTTCATCGTGGCCATTTATCTGATCATCATTGGACTGCTCGGGCTGTTTGGCTCTGGCAATCTCCACCTCTGAAGGGGAGACGAGATGTTGGGCACAATTGTCTTGATCCTGCTGGTGCTGTTGCTGGTCGGAGCGATCCCAAGCTGGCCATACAGTCGCGAATGGGGTTATCGTCCCAGCGGGGCTGTGGGAGTCGTGTTGCTTGTGGTCGTTGTCCTGCTCCTCACGGGGCGCATCTAGCTAAGGTCACGTGACTTCGGTGCCCGCACTGGCGGGAGCGCGGCCCAGAGCACGGCAAGTTCTCGGCAGCTGACGTTCGGGAAGGGCAAGTGGTGAACGTGCTGGCGCTGAACAGCGGCTCGTCGTCGCTAAAATTCGGTCTGTATCGCGTGGGATCCTCGCAGACCGAGACGGTGCTCTCGGGCGAGGTCGAATNNGAACAGCGGTTCTTCGTCCCTCAAATTCGGATTGTACGGCGTTGGATCTTCAAGGATCGAAAGGCTGCTCTCGGGCGAGGTCGAATCGATAGGTGCCCATGAAAGCAGGTTCTCGGCAGCCGATTCGCACCGCAATGAATTGGTTACTGAGACCGCGCCCATTGCCACCCATAGCGACGCGATCATCCGCATCGGTGGACTTCTCGCCGACTCCGGCATACCGGCACCTGACGCTATCGGGCACCGAGTCGTGCATGGCGGCCCAACGCTGCTACAGCATTGTGTGATTGATGATTCGGTGCTGCGGCGACTCGAGACCGCGGCCGCCTTTGCGCCGCTGCACACCCCGGCGGCCCTGGCGGTCATTCACTACGCCCAGGAACATTTCCCGGGCCTGCCGCAGGTCGCGTGTTTCGACACTGCGTTCCACGCTGACATGCCGGACGTCGCAAGGACACTGCCGATCGCAAGGGAATTGGTGGCGTCGGGCCTGCAGCGCTACGGGTTTCACGGCCTGTCGTGCGAATCGATCGTGCATCAACTTGGGGATGATCTGCCGGCTCGTACTGTCATTGCCCATCTGGGTAATGGTGCGAGCGTCACCGCGGTCAGAAGCGGCAAGTCGATCGATACCAGCATGGGGTTGACGCCCACCGGCGGGGTGATGATGGGCACCCGCAGCGGCGATCTTGATCCAGGCGTTCTGCTTTATCTGCTGCGTGAGAAGCACTTCGACGCTGTCATGCTCGAAGATCTGGTCGACCACCGCTCCGGCCTGCGGGGGATTTCCGGAACCAGCAGCGACATGCGGCTGCTGCACGCCGCCGCCCCCGCGGACGCGGCTGCGCGACTGGCGATTCAGATGTTCTGCTATGGCGTACGCAAACAAGTGGCGGCCATGGTTGCCGCGCTGGATGGCGTAGACCTGATCGTCTTCACGGGCGGCATTGGAGAGCATGATGCGCAGGTGCGCGCCGGGATTTGCAGCGGATTGTCCTCGGTGGGCGTGAGCCTCGACGAAGGGCGGAACCGGACTGCGAACGATCCCATCAGTAGTTTTGCGTCAAGCTGCGCTGTGCGGGTTCTCGCCTCCCAGGAAGACGAGCAGATCGCCCGTCACACCGGGACGCTGCTCGCGTCCGCTGGTCCGTCGGCGACCACACGTCTGGTTCCGCAGCGCTAACAGTCCCTAGGCGATGCTGAGACGACGGAACACCGGGACCTTGAGGCAATCCAGCACGAGCGCGAAGGCGCACGCCGCCGCAAGCGTGAGCAGCACCACGGAGGCTGGCAGTGGCTTCATCGCAATCCCGGTGATGGCCAGCGTCGAGGCAATCAGGAGATCGATAACCGATGAAACTGCGAGCCAGCCGCTTGGACGCGAGGACCACAACCGCCGACGCTCGCGATTGGTGTAGGTGGTCGCCTGATTGCCGAACACGATGACGATAAAAGTCAGTGTTCTTAGCGTGTCGATGTCGAGCCTCAGGCGGTAGACGCCGAAAAGCAGCACGGCGGTGCAAAAGACCAGTTCGCCGACGCCCATGACGAGGCCCGCGATCGTCAGATTGCCGATTTTCCATGCGTTGGGCGTCGGTGAGGGCCGCACGTTGTCGGTCGTCATCGCCATGCCGAGAAAGTCGCCCGTGAGCATGATGAGGACCATCAGCAGGGGCGTCAGGATTGCATGCCCGGTCATGATCAGACCGACTCCCAGGAGCAGCACCTGTACCACTTTCTTGGTAATGGAGTTCAGCGTGTAGGTGAGGATGCGCTGGAACGCGATTCTCCCTTCCCTGACCGCGGCAACGATCCCGGCCAGTCCGGGCACGGTCAGCACCATGCCGGCAGCGGACTTGGCGACATCGGTTGCGGTGGAGACTGCGATGCCGATCTGCGCCTGACGCAGCGCGGGCGCATCATTGGCGCCATCGCCGCACATGCCGACGATGTGGTGGCCTTGCTGGAACGCCTTTACGAGCTTGAATTTATCTTCCGGGAGAACGCCGGCGAAAACGCCGAACGCTTCGGGGCGAATACCAGCCGGGATTGAGCCGGGCGGACAGATGGCGCCTTCGAGCCCGATCGCATGAGCCACCACGGCTGCCGTCGTCGGCGCGTCACCCGTCACCATCACAGTGCGCACGCCCAAACCATGTAGTTCGCTGATGAGCGCGGCCGAGTCAGTGCGAGGCGGATCGCTCAGCGCGATGAGCCCCGCCAGTTTCAGGGACGTCGGCGGTCCGGCCACGACTGCCAGCACCCTGAAACCCAGGCCCTCGAGCTCCGCCAACGTCGTTGCCGCGGTCGGCGAGGGCTGGGCGAGTCCGCTGACCGCGGCAAAGGCCCCCTTCACGACACGTTGCGTTGCGCCGCTGGCATCCGTGACCGATGCCGCGGACATTTTCGTCGCCGGATCGAATGGCGTGAACGTGTTCAGATGCCATGCCACGGGCGAGGTCCCATCCGAGCGGCTCTTGCTTGCGGCGGCCGAGCGAATGGCTGCATCGACCGGGTCCTGTCCGCCATCGGAACTCGCCAGTGCGGCCAACGCCAGAACACGCGCTTCGTCGAAGCCGGGCATCGGACGCACCGTCGTCACGGTCAGCGCGTTGCGCGTCAGCGTGCCGGTCTTGTCGGCGCACAGGACATCGATCGACGCTGCTTCATCCACCGCCGAGAGCCGCGTCGGGAGAACCCCCAGCTTTGCGAGAGCGCGCGCGCCAAGCGCCGCTGCGAGCGTAAAAGTGGCCGGCAGCGCCACCGGTATCGATGCGAGGACCGCCGTCAGGACGA
>PMHN01000088.1 GCA_003156695.1 Gammaproteobacteria bacterium | reverse complement strand
GAGCGCGAGCCGCTCTTCGTGTCCGCGGATGAGTCTTTCGAGGCGCGCGTGCAGCCCGTGGAACGGTTCGTTGTGCGATGGCAGCACCAGCACCTCGTCGCTCACCCGTTCGCGGATGGCAGCGAGGGAGGTGAGCCATTCAGTGAGTGGATCCGCGTCCGGCTCGGTTGGAAACACCGAGACGTTGGAGGTGATTCTCGGCAGCACCTGGTCCCCCGAGATCAACACCTTGAGCTCCGGACAATGCAGGCACAGGTGCTCGGGGGAGTGCCCGCGGCCCACCACTGTGCGCCAGGTCCTGCCGCCGATCTCGAGTTCCTCGCCGTCGACGATGNNCGGGCAGCGCGTAGACCGCCTTGCCGAATCCACCGAAGCGCGTCTTCTAGTGCTCGAGCGCGGCGTCGTCCCAACCCGCCTCGCGATAGAAGCTGACGCCATCCGCCGGGGCTTCACGCCCCGTGTCGGCGACCAGCATGCGGCACGTGACGTACTCCAGGCGCGTGGTCCACAGGCGGCAGCGGTGCTCGCGCGTGAGCCAGCCGGCCATGCCGATGTGATCCGGATGCATGTGCGTGCAGATCACGCGTCGTACCGGCAGGGCGCTGAGGGCGGTGGCACAGGCGTTGCGCCAGCTTGCGGCCGTGTCGGGTGTATTCATGCCCGTGTCCACCAGTGTCCAGCCGTCACCGTCGCGCAGCGCCCAGACGTTGATGTGATTGAGTGCCGCCATGGGCAGGTGCATCCGCAGCCAATACACGCCCGGCGCCACTTGCAGCGCATCCCCCGGCGCCGGCGGTGATTGCCACGGATAGCGCAACGCGTCCGGGCGTGATTTGGGTTCGGGCGAGGGCTCGTTCATGTCGCGCAGGGCTCTCGAGATGGGCGAAGCCAGTCTAGCAAGTCGCGCGACAGGGACAGCGGTCGCCGTGTACCGACCGCTTCATCGGTACCTCGTAGCTCAGGCAGCTGATTGCTGCTGAACGCGGGAGGCCGGCGTCAGATGGGAGTGAGCTGCTGCGGTCTGCCCGGCAGGCGGCGCCGGCCTTCGCGGCCGAGGAGAATGAGTAGGCGGAAATGGCAGGCGAGGAAATACCGCAGGGAGCGGGCGGCATACGCGAAGCGCCTGGCCTTGATCGCGGGTATCACCTGCTGGCGCCACACATGGGCTGCCCCGAGACGCTCCATCCGCATCGGCCATACCCACAGACTCAGCCATACGCCGCCGAAAGCGATCGCCCGCGGCGCGCCATGCCGGAGCCAGGCGGGGGCCGGATAGTGCCAGGCGCGAAAATTCTCATACAGCAGCGCGCTGACGAGAAAGCGTCCCCGAATGCCGAGATTTCCCGAGCGCCGCGTCGCGTTCGCGGGGTTCGCGCCGCTCCAGGTGCCGCCATGCGTGACATTGACCCACGCAACGCCGTTGAACGTGCTCTCCAGGAGTGACGTCTTGAAAGGTACGCCGAGGAAGGCTGCAACCCGTTGCATGAGATTCTCGGGTGCCACGTGCAGGTCTTCGAATCGCAGCGCGACACTGCGCATCTCGGCGCCGGGCTGCGCTCGGTCCTGCCTCGTGAGCACGCTCACGGTTTCCAGTGCCGGCATCGCGTAGAAGCGGCCGCGGTGCTGGTGATTTGCGAGCGTGAAGCGGTCGGCGGCGTTCTGGTGATCGAACCAGGAATCGAAAGAGGAGATCGGGTCGCGGACGGTGTGGATGAACCAGGCGCTCGGAAAATCCTCCAGCAATTGCACGGCCGCCTCGCCGCTGAACCAGTGCTGCGAATGCACCATGATGGGCCGGGGGTGTCCGGCCGGCCTGCGCGTGGCAACCGCCGTGGCGACAAACAGCAGCTGAAAGAACGTGCGCCGTCGCTCGAGCCAGGCGGGGTCAGCCCGGCCGTAGAGCTGATAGAGCGCGTGGACGGCGGCGTAGTACTCGGCAGGCTCGATCGGGAAGCGTCCGCCGAAGAACTCGTTGAACTCGCCGAAGTTCCCGGCGAAGTTCAGCTCGAAGTTCGTAGGATAGGCAATGAGCTTCTCCCACACCGAGAGCCCGGGGTATCTGGCAAAGAACTGATGAACGAGGCCGCTAGTCAGGGCGGGCATCACCAGCATCTCGTCGTGACCGTCGAGGTAGCTCGAGATCAGGAGGGAGCCGCTGCGGCCCCAGCACAGGATGGCGACGGCGCGATCCATGTGCGGCACGTCGTAGCCGCGGGCGAGCTGCAGCTTGCCCGCGACGTGAGCGGCGGTGAGCGGCGCTGCGGTGCGGTAGGACGCGAGAGTCTGCTGCAGCGTCTTGTCCGGATCACCCTGGAAACGAATCAGCAGCTCGCATTCGCTCACCGGGTAATCCGCAGGGCCCGGCCCACGCCCGGTCGCGCGCGCAGAATCAACCGTCGGGCCTTCGCCGGCGCCGTCGTGTATGCGCACTGACTGGGACTCGCAGGGGTTCACGCACGCCGCGCCGCCCACGCACGTGTCAGATAGGTCGTCTCGATCGCCGGCAGCTTGGCCGTGCGCTGCACGACGAAGTCGAGGAACTTCTTGAAAAGCTCGGGTCCCAGCTGGACCTGCAGGTCGTTCACCGAGCGCCAGGCGCCGAGGTACTCCGCCGGGGTCTGCCGGTTCACGTGCCGGCCCTCGAGGTACAGCACCTCGGTGAATTGCCGCGCGCCGCTCAGCATCTCGGTCAGCCGCTCGGTCAGGCCCGAGCGGCCGGAGGAAACACGGCGGATGTCAGGCTTCAGGCGCGTGATCTCACCCTCGATCTCCACCAGCAGCGGATTCGCCTCGATGAAGCGTGGGTTCCACAGGGCGACGAAGATACCGCCCGGGCGAAGAATGCGGTGAAACTCATCGCAAGCCTTGTCGAAATCGGCCCAGTGAAACGAGGAGGCCATGCTCACCAGGTCCACCGAACCGTCGGCGAGCCCGGTAGCCTCGGCCGAGCCCTTGCGCCAGCTGATTCCTGACTTCGCCGAAGTCTCGACGCCCTGGCCACGCATGTCATCGTTGGGCTCCACTGCAACAACTGAGTGCAGGCCGCGAGCGGCGAGCATGCGCGACCAGATGCCAGTGCCGGCACCGACGTCGGCGGCATCAACGACGCGGGGTTCGCGCTGCAGGAGACCTAAGAGCGCGGTTGCGACCTGCGGCGCGTAGCCGGGCCGGAACTTCGCGTAATCACCCGCCAGGCCCGTGAAATCTCCGTGTTTCATTTCAATGAGTACTCGTGTTGTGTTGATTGATGGATTGTTTGTCAGGCCGCGCCTGCTTGCCGAAGAGGCTCAGCGCTTTCAAGCACCAGCTCGCCCCTGGCCAGCATGGATTCGTAGAGCTCGGCGTCCTGGGGGTTGTCAAGCTCGCCCCATTGTCCGTCCGTGCCGAAAGTTCCGATGTGAACTGCATCGGCAGCCAGCAGACGGCGCAGCAAACCGGTCATATCGAGCCGATCGCGGATCTGTGCGTCGAGGCTGGCGAGCAGTCCCTCCACCGCACGCCATGCGGGCGGCGTGAACTTCAGGAGTCCCATGTACTGCCCCTGGATGTCCTCGATGCGCGTGGTCTTACCGCCAATCTCGAGCAGCTTGCCCGTGGCGTCGACGCGAAATGTCTCCGCGTCGGACAGGGGATCTGCGAAGCGCCGCGCCCAGAGCTCCCGCCACAGCCTGTCGTAACTGATGACCAGGGGCCCCGGCGCGCCTGCCAAACCGCCTACCAGCCCGGCACGGTAAAAAATGTCTGCGTAACTGACGATGACGGGGCCGGAGCGCAGCCACTCGGCGGCCGTGGCCAGGGAGGCCACCATGTTCGTCTCGGCCCAGCGCTCGTTTGTGAAGTAGGTGAGTCCCGGAAAGCTGAGCATCTCGGCGCGGTAGCCGCGGACCACGCCGATCTCTTCGACACCGCCACGCCGCAGGGCCGCGACCTGGCGCTCCAGCAGCGGTGCGCCGGCGAGTTCAACCAGGCACTTGGGCCGCTCGTCGCCTAAATGGCGCATACGGCTGCCGCGGCCGGCGGCGAGGATCACGGCGCGCATCAGGGCGTGAGGAACAGGCGCTGAAAGAGCGCGATATCGGCGGCTGCCGGCGGCACGGTGCGCTCCGGATGCCACATGATCCCGGTGACCGGGAGGGACTGATGGCGCACGGCCTTGATGACGCCGTCAGCGGCGACCGCCCAGGTTTCAAGCGGCGGGCGGGTTTCAAAGGCCGCGAAACAATGGTACGCGTTGACCTCGGTCGGCTCGCCATTGATGGAGATGACCTGGCGCGGCGTGACATGGCCCTCGACGCGCCGCAACGGAACGTTGCCGCGCTGCTGGATCAGCTGCATGCCGCGACACACGCCGATCACCGGCATGCGGCGTTGTGCGGCGAAATCAAGCAGTGCGTTCTCGACGGCGTCGCGTTCCGGGGCGTCACCACCGAGTGCCGCCAGATCGTTGCCCCCGGTCAGCACCAGCCCCGCGATGTCGCCGCGATCACACATCGCCAGCGCCACTTCGGGGACGTTCGGCACGGCCAGGGGCAGCAGTCCACAGGCCGCAAGGAAGCGCGGCCACGCCTGGTCAAGGCAGTCACGACGTTCAGTACGTTCCGGGACTACCCGCTGTGTGATGGCGACGCTCTTCACGCGATTACGAGCACCTGCTGACTGGTGCAGTCCAGGCACAGCTTGTGCGCCGCCTGCCAGCGCTGGTAGAGCGTCTCGCCGGCGCCGATTACGGCGGGTATGCCGAGTTCGCTGGCGCGGATGGCCATGTGTGAGTTGGCCCCGCCGAACTGCGTGACAAAGCCGCTGATGCCGCGGGTGAAGATCCAGTCGAAGCCCGGGTCGGCGCTCGGGACGAACAGGATCTTGCCGGCGAAGCTCTCCGGCGAATCACTGATCAGGGCAACCGGGGCGGTGATGCTCTTACGGGTGACGAAGTTCGGCTCACTCTGCGGCAGGTGAAACGCGAACACATCCTCGGGGGAGGCGATCAGGGGCGGCAGCACGAGATTGCGTGTGAGCGCGTGGCGCTCACGGCCGTGCGCGACGCTCGCCAGCAACGCGTCGCGGACCGAGCCGCTTTCGCTGTAGAGCCTGCGGATCGCGTCATAGTCCAGGTAGGCACAATCCTCCGCCGACAGCCCGTACTCCTCACCGAGATCCCGGATGAGCGACAGCGCGTCGCTCAAGCTGCGCGTGAACACGAACTTGGCGTACTCGCGCCCCTCGATGCCCGCCTTGATGAATTCCATCAGGCTCAGCACGTCGATCTGCAGCTCGTGCTCCTTGATCAGGCGCTCGAGCCCGCGCAGCTGCTCGATGGAGAGCGCGAAGCGCGGCCGCTCGGACGCCGCCGGGCGCTTGCCGTTCCAGTCGAAATACAGGTCCGGCGCTTCGTCGTAGCGCGCGGAGAGGATGTCGTAGGTGCCCGGTCGCAGGTGGCCGTAGCGCGCCAGGAACTCCGCCTTCGGCAGTTGCGCAAAATCGTGTCCGATGCGCGAACCCACCGTGTCGACGCTCGCCATGAAGGTCGTATGGTCCGCGGCATCGAGTACACCCACGGTGACGAAGGACTTCAGTAGCTGCACGGCTATAAAACCTGCGCGCGCTAGGCCTGCGAACGGCAGGGTGCCGTAGCGCTTGCAATCCTCGAGCAGCCAGTAGATGCGGCTGATCTTGTCGATCTTCGCTTCGCAGATGGTCGGCAGCCGCTGCGCCAGGATGTCGATCTTGCCGCGATCGCGCCGCCACAGCGCGCTCTCACCGTGGATGATGCGGTTGGTGAGGCGGCGCAGGGCGCCCGACAGTTCGGTGATGTCCGCTTCCGAGAAGCCGTGTGCGATGAGGCCACGGATGCGCTGCGGCAGGTCGAGCGTGTAGCAGGAGAAGATGATGTCGAATTCGACCTTGTCGTGCAGCTGCGGCTTGGAGAGCAGACTCTCGATGTAGTAGTTCACCAACCGCCCGGCCAGATCACTCGACAGATCGCGCGGGATGAAGGAATTGAAGCTCACCCGCACGTCGATGTACGGCAGGCCGTGAAAGCTCACCAGCAGCGGGAAGCTGCGCAGGTTCTGATAACCGTAGTTGTCGCGCTGATACGCCCACACCGCATCGGTGATGAGCTCCCGGTACAGCGACAACGACAGGGGTCGCGGCCGCAGGCCGACGATTTCCGCCGGATTCCAGTCCGGCATGACGCCGAAGATCGCCCGGCTGCCGTGCAGAAACGGATGCGGCCGGCTGAGCAGTTCCACCTTGCGTGCAACATCGGCGAGCGCCGCGTTGACCTGCGCGTCCGGCACCTGCCCCTGGCGCTCCACGGCCAGGCGGCGCACCTGCAACAGGTAGAGCCGCCCGTCACCGCCGACCGCAAATTCCACGTCAAGCGCGTCGCAGCCGAGCAGCGCCTCGAGCTCTTGCATCAGCGCGGCGAGCGGAGCCAGCGCCGCGGGACACGCGTCAGCCCGCGCTTTAAGACAGATGAACGTCTGCAGGTTGTCGCCGACGCCCGCGGTTACCCGATCGGTGCGCCCGGAGCCGACGTCGTAGTTGACTATATAATAAGGGTCGCCGCTCCCGGGGCGGCGTGAGAACGCCACGCCCGCCATCGCAACGCGGTCGAGCATGGGTTGTACGAAGAACTGGTCGTGGTCGCCAGAACGCTCACCGAAAGAGGCGATCACCTGGCCGATGGCTTGGGTTACCGCCTCGGCGCCACGCACACCGAGCACCGAATCGTAGCGCCCGGCCTGGGAGCTGCCCGCGCCGTCTTCATCGCGCGCACTGCTGCGCACGATCAGGGTGCCGGAACCCCAGGGTGTGCCGGCAATCCTCGCAAGTACCGCGGCCTGATCCGCGCGCCATTCGGCGACTGAAAAGCGCGCCTGCGGCAAAACGCTGGCACTGCGCAGGCGTGGCGCCAGAGCTTCCAGCGTCTCGGCCTTGGTGGCGAACGCGACTGCGCCCGCGGGCAGCGCCTTGCCTCGGCCCGTCTGCAGCACGCATTCGGTCCAGATCCGCTCCACCGCGGCGGCGCTGTCCAGCGGTCCGTGATTCTCGAGGACCAGATCAGGCGCCTCGGGCACTTCGGCGGGCAGATCAAGGCCGACCACGTTGGGGGAATCCTCGTGGCTGGCGCGCGCATACACGCCCTTGAAGTCGCGGCGTCGCAGCTCGGGCATCGGCACCGTCAGATAGATCTCGCAGTAACCGGGGATGTTGTCACGATTCCAGCGCTGCACTTCGTGGAACAGCGAGATAGTCGCGCACACCACATCCGCGCCCTGGCTCGCGAGCAGTTGGCACAAGCGTGCGTTGCGCATCGCCGAGCGCCGGCGATTAGTAAGACTATGGCTCAGGTCTTCCGCAATCACGGTGCGCAGGGCATCGCCGTCGAGGAACACGGCGGGGCGGCCGGAGGCACGCAACCGGCGCCACAGCGCCGTGCCCACGGTGGTCTTGCCGGCGCCGGACAGGCCTGTGATCCAGAAAACGCGCCCGGCGCGGGCACCCGCAGCGGCCGCATCTCCTGAGGATGCCAAATCCTGCGCGAGCAAGTCCCGCTCGAGATCCTTATCGGTTGTCGCCATCTGGTTACGGGTATCTGGGCTGCGATCCACCCTTGTCATTAACCAGACTGTAACATTCTGGAAATATGCCCGCAGTGACGAAAGCTGGGTGCGACATAAACCGCGACACAGAGCACGCAATGGGTCACCGCGGACCCCCGGGAAATCGGGACCGGTGCGCGGATTTGTTACATCTATTATGTAGCGCTGCGCATCAGGGGCGGCGCGCAAACCGGTAGTGCGCGACAAGCCATTCCTGGCCGCCCGCGTAGCCGAAGGTCTCCGCGCAGGCCATCCAGAACATTCGCCAGCGCTGGTGCCAGAGTCTCGCGGTGCGCGCTCCGTAGGCCTGTGTGAGGGTCCTTAGGACTTCGTCGCGCCTGGCATCCTGGTTGCGCAGCCAGTGATTGGCGCTGCACGCGTAATGCGTGCCATCCAGTGCCCACTGCTGCTCGATGCGTAAGTCGCGCTGGAACCACAGCAGCGTGTGCGCCGCCGGCATCAGGCCGCCGGTGAAGAAGTGGCGCCCGAGCCAGTTGTGATCGCCGTGCGTTTCGAACGGGTACATCACGGAGCGGTGCGAAAAAATGTGCACAAAGAGCTTTCCCTGCGGCCGCAGCCAGCTTGCGATCCGTGCCAGCAGCGTCTCGTAATTGCGCATGTGCTCGAACATTTCGATCGAAACGCAGCGATCGAATTGCGCGGCCGGCAGGACCAGATGATTCACATCGGCGGTGATGACGCGCACGTTGCCCAGCCCGCGCAGCGCGCATTGGCGCTCGATATGTTCACGCTGTGATCTGGAGTTCGAAACAGCGCTGATGCGGGCGCATGGATAGCGTTCCGCCATCCACAGCGTCAGTGATCCCCAGCCGCAGCCCAGTTCGAGAATCTCCTGGCCGTCGGCGAGTTCAGCGCGTGCGCCGTACAGTGCCAACATCGCCTCCTCGGCCTCGGCGAGTGTCTCGTTGCCGTGCGGGTAGTAGCAGCAGGAATATTTCAACCGCGGCCCCAGGCAATGCTCGAAGAAGGCTGACGGTAATTCGTAGTGCTGGGCGTTCGCCGCATCGGTGTGTACGGCAACCGCAGAGGTGCGCAGCGCCTGCAGGCGCTCATGAAAGCGCAGCGCCTGCGCGCCCACGCCTCCGGAGAACTCCTCGCGCAGTCGCCCGGCACACAGCCGGCGTACGCCCCAGCGCAGCAACGCATCCGGAAGAAGACCGCGCTCGGCCAGGCCGAGCACGCCGAGCGACTTGCCGTCGGCGTCNNTACGCCGGGTGCGGCCCGCTCGAGCGGCAGTTCGTCGGCGGTCGGAGCCAGGGTGTTTAGCGTGCTCATCGAGCCATCCTTCACAGATTCATTTGGTCAGGGACGTTTGGGCGGCCAGGGAAACAGCATCGGGGTGCGCCGCTGATAGTCGCGGTAATCGTCGCCGCGCGTGCGCAGCGCCTGC
>PMHN01000156.1 GCA_003156695.1 Gammaproteobacteria bacterium | reverse complement strand
TGGTCGTCGGCAACCCGGCCAACACCAACGCGCTGATCGCGCGCGCCAATGCGCCCAACCTGAATCCGCGTAACTTCACCGCCATGACCCGGCTCGACCACAACCGCGCACTGTCGCAGCTCGCGGAAAAAACCAGCTCGCACGTCAGCGACATCCGCCGCATGACCATCTGGGGCAACCACTCCGCGACCCAGTATCCGGACCTGAGCCACGCCGAGGTTGGCGGTAAGGCAGCGAAATCGCTGGTGACGCAGGAGTGGATCGAAAAGACGTTCATCCCGGTTGTGCAGCAGCGCGGCGCTGCCGTCATCAAGGCGCGCGGTGCTTCCTCGGCGGCTTCCGCGGCTTCCGCCGCCATCGACCACGTCCACACCTGGCTGCACGGCACGGCCGAGGGCGACTGGGCGAGCATGGCGGTGCCGTCCGACGGCAGCTATGGCATTGCAGAAGGGGTGATCTATTCCTATCCGGTCACCCTGCAGAACGGCGACTACCGCATCGTGCCCGGACTCGCCGTGGACGAATTCAGCCGTCAGCGCATGGACGCGACGCACGCCGAGCTGCGCGAAGAGCGTGACGGCGTGAAGAGCCTCCTGGGCTGAAGCTGGCGCAGGCGCCGCACGCGAGGAATTTAATATGCTTGGCGCAATCGTTTCCCTGCTGCTGGTCGTGGCGGCCGCCTACGCGGTCACGCAGATCGGCGGCGTCATTACGCTCTTGTTCATCGCGGCGGTGCTGTTCCTGGCCTACCGGCGATTGTCGCTGCTCGCCTTCACGGTCACCTTCACGGTGCTGCTCGCCGCCTACACGGTGCTGGGCGCCAACAGCGCCCCGGCGGGTATCTGGAAGGGCCTGCTGTGGGTACTGCTGGCGTCACTGTGGCTGCTGAACGTGCGGCCGCTGCGCAAGGTGCTGATCACCCGTCCGTTCATGAAGGCGTACCTGAGACTCCTGCCCTCGATGTCGCAGACCGAGAAGGAGGCGCTCGAGGCGGGCACGGTGTGGTGGGACGGGGAACTGTTCACCGGCGCACCGCACTGGCCGAAGCTCCTGTCCGCCAAGCCGCCGCAGCTCACCGCCGAGGAGCAGGCGTTCGTCGACGGTCCGTGCGAGGAGCTGTGCCGGATGCTCGATGACTGGAACATCACCCACGAGCGCGGCGACATGCCGCCCGCGGTGTGGGACTACCTCAAGAGCCGCGGCTTCTTCGCGATGATCATTCCAAAGAAGTACGGCGGACTTGAGTTCTCCGCTTACGGGCACTCGTGCGTGCTCGCCAAGATCTCCAGCCGCAGCGCCACCGCGTCCTCCACGGTGGCGGTGCCCAACTCCCTCGGACCCGCGGAACTGCTCAACCACTACGGCACCGAGGAGCAGAAGAACTACTACCTGCCGCGCCTGGCGCGCGGCGAGGAAGTACCGTGCTTCGCGCTCACCGGCCCGCGCGCCGGCTCCGATGCCGGCTCGATTCCCGATACCGGGATCGTGTGCCGCGGCATGTGGCAAGGGCGCGAAGTCACGGGCCTGAAGCTCAACTTCAACAAGCGCTACATCACGCTCGCGCCGGTCGCGACCGTCGTCGGGCTCGCGTTCCGCATGTTCGACCCGGATCACCTGCTCGGCGACAAGGTGGACATCGGCATCACCTGCGCGCTCATTCCGCGCAACACCCCGGGGGTGAGCATCGGGCGCCGTCACTTCCCGCTCAACATTCCGTTCCAGAACGGACCGATCCACGGCAAGGACGTGTTCGTGCCGCTGGACTTCATCATCGGCGGCCCGGCGATGGCCGGCAGTGGCTGGCGCATGCTGGTGGAGCAACTCTCGGTGGGCCGCTGCATCTCGCTGCCTTCCAACACCACCGGCGGCGCCAAGGCGGGTGTGTGGGCGACCGGCGCCTATGCGCGCATCCGCACGCAGTTCAACATGCCGGTGGGACGCTTCGAGGGTGTCGAGGCCGTCATCGCCCGCATGGTGGGACTCACCTACACCATGGACGCGGCGCGCTCGGTGACCGCCGGCGCGATCGACGGCGGCGAGAAACCCTCGGTGCCCTCGGCGATGCTCAAGTACCACGTCACTGAGATGGGCCGCCAGGTCGCCAACGACGCCATGGACGTGCACGGCGGCAAGGCAATCATGGAAGGGCCGCTGAATTACCTGGGCAGCCTATACCGCGCCGTACCAATCGGCATCACGGTCGAAGGTGCCNNGGCATTTGCTTAGGGCCCAAGAACTACCTCGGCCGCGGCTACCAGATCGTGCCGGTCGCCATCACCGTCGAAGGGGCGAACCTCTTGACACGCAATCTCATCATCTTCGGCCAGGGCGCGATCCGCTGCCATCCGTTCGTGCTGCGCGAGATGAACGCGGCGCGCAATCCCGATCGCGCCGCCGGCGTGGACGAGTTCGACCGGGCGCTGTTCGGGCACATCGGCTTCACCATTTCCAACGCGGTGCGCTCCTTCATCATGGCCCTGACTCATGCGCGCTTCACGCGCGCGCCGGTGCGGGGCGCCACCGCGCGCTACTACCAGCACATCGTGCGCTTCAGCGCCTCGTTCGCTTTCGCGGTGGATGTCTCGATGCTCACCCTCGGTGGCTATCTCAAGAAGAAAGAGGGCCTGTCGGCGCGCCTGGGGGATGTGTTGTCGTGTTTGTATCTCGCCTCCATGGTGCTCAAGCATCATGAGAACCAGGGTCGTCGCGAGGAGGACCTGCCGATCCTCGAGTGGGCGTGCCGCAATCTCCTCTACCACGCCCAGGAGCAGCTGCATGGCTTGCTGCGCAATTTCCCCAACCGCCTGCTGGCAGGCGTGATGCGCGTGCTGATCTTCCCGCGCGGCCGCACCTACTCAGCCCCAGGGGACCGTCTCGGACGCACGGTCGCCGGACTGGTGACCAGTCCCACCGAGGTCCGCGAGCGACTGTGCCAGTTCATCTACCGCACGCTGGAGCCCTGCAATCCACTCGGCCTCCTGCAGGAAGCCCTGCAGCTGGCCGTGCAGCTGGAGCCCCTCGAGAAACGCATCCGCGTGGAAGGCGTCAAGACCGGCAAGGTCACGGCGCTCGATCTGCCCGGCAGGATTCAGCAGGCGCTCTCGGTGGGGCTGATTTCCGAGACCGAAGCCGCGGCGCTGCGCGACTATGACCGCAAGGTCATGGATCTCATCAACGTCGATGACTTCGACACCAGCGAGCTCGGCACCCAGGCGCAACCGGCTCCCGATTCTCTCGTGAGAGCCAGCGCGCACGTGGCATGAACGAGACGGCGTCGCAGGAAGTCCTGGCGCCCGCGGCCCCTGCGCCAGTGCCGGCCACCACGGCGGTCGCAGCGCCGCTGGCTGCCGCGCCGGTGCCGTGCGAGAACTGCGGCGCGCCGGTGGCCGGGAGGTACTGCGGAGTGTGCGGCCAGCGACGTGAGGCGCCGGTGCATTCGTTGTGGCACTTCACGCGCCTGGCCACCGAGGACCTGACGCACGCGGACTCGCGCCTGTGGTACACGCTCCGGGCTTTGCTGTTCAAGCCGGGACACCTGACGCGGGAGTTTCTCAACGGACGCCGTGCACGTTACCTGCCGCCGGTGCGCCTGTACCTGGTGCTGTCGGTGGTGTTCTTCCTGATAGCGGGCGCCGTGCAGACGAAGTTCGCGGTGGTGGAGATCGACGACAAGCCCACGGCGGGCACAGCCGCGAGAGTCCGCAATCCCGAAGGGCTGCGGGAGGCGCTGCAGCCGAAGACGGACGAGACTCCCCAGCAGCGCGCCGATCGGGTGTGTGCGGATGCGAACTACGACGGTCCCTGGGCGGGTACGCTGCGACCGCTCGTCCAAAAGGTCTGCCGCAAGAGCATCGCGGACAATGCCCACGTGCAGGAGGCCCTCATGCACAACATGCCGCGGGCCATGTTCATCTTCCTGCCGCTGATCGCGGGCCTCATGATGCTCATGTACTGGAGGCCGCGACACTACTACGTCGAGCACCTGCTGCTGTTCGTGCACAACCACGCCCTCGTGTTTCTGGTGCTGGGCGTCGTGCTGCTGCTGGACAAGCTGGTGGCGGAGGTCCCCGCGCTGAAGTTCGCGGTCTTCCTGTACCTTACGTGGTACATGTACCGCTCCATGCGGGTCGTCTATGGCCAGGGGCGCGTACTCACCATGAGCAAGCTCGCGCTGCTGGCTTTCTTTTATCTGGTGTTCGCCTNNCTCGCGGCCACCAGCATTTATAGCGTCCTCACGTCGTAAAGGAGCCCGCCATGCGTACCTTGCTTGTCGCCGCGCTGATCCTCGCCGCCCCGCTTGCCGCCGTCCCGCTCGCCGGCGCGCAGACACCCGCAGCTGCTGCGGCGCGTACCCCCTCGCCACCAGGCGCGGAAAGCTACATCATCAGTCCGAAAGACGGCGCGAAAGTGCACGGGCCGGTGCTGGTGCAGTTTGGTTTGAAGGGCATGGGCATCGCGCCTGCT
>PMHN01000381.1:206-9767 GCA_003156695.1 Gammaproteobacteria bacterium | reverse complement strand
ATTGACGAAATCGAGCGCCGGGTGGCCTCCACACAGATCGAAAGACGGCCGCCCCTCGTTAGTCTTTGCCATGAGCGCGATAACCTTTAAATAGCACTTTACAGGTTAGTATAAGCGTGTCTAGACTAACCGTCTATAAACGTAGCACAGGTTACATGGAATATGCCCCGGGTCCGCGAGCGGCGCTTCGATGTGCGGGTGCTGCTGGCCTTCGCCGCCATCTATTTCCTGTGGGGCGCAACCTTTCTGGCCATCCGGATAGCCGTGCTGCAGATCCCGCCGTTCTTCACCGCCGGCCTGCGGTTTTTTACCGCCGGCGCGCTGCTGTATGCGTTCATGCGCCTGTCCGGACAGCCCAGTCCCTCGGCTGCACAGTGGCGCAGCATCGCGGTAACCGCCCTGTGCATGTTTGTCGCAACCTATGGGGCGCTTTTCTGGGCGGAGCAATATGTGCCCTCCGGAATGACTTCGGTGATCGAAGCGACGCTGCCGATTACGACGATTGGGTTCGAGGTGTTCATTTTCCGCCAGCAGCCGTTTCGCTGGCGGATGCTGGCCGCAGTGGTGCTTGGATTTTGCGGTGTCGCGTGGCTGTTGATTAAGAATGGCCAGCAGCCACTTGCCGTGCTTCCCTGCCTTGTGATCCTGGCGGGAGGGGCGGCGTGGTCCTTGGGCGCGGTGCTGACGCGTTCCATGCCACGGCCCGAGTCGCTGCCCCTGGCTGCCGGTGCGCAGATGATGTTGGGCGGTGCGGTGCTGCTCGCAGTGTCGCAAGTCACCGGGGAACTGCAGCCGTTTCCGCACATCTCTTTGCGCGCCGGGATGGCCCTGTTGTACCTGATCGTCGGCGGCTCGCTGCTCGGCTTCACGGCGTACGCCTGGCTACTGGCGCGCATGCCGGCGACGCGGGTCGCGAGTCACGCCTATGTGAATCCCCTGGTCGCTGTCGCCCTGGGCTACTTTGCAGCCGGGGAGGTGCTTACGATGCGAATGATCATGGCGTCCGCCCTTGTGATAGCGAGCGTCTTCCTGATTCTCAAGACCCCGGATGTGCCCGTTATTGACGCGTTGGGCGACAGGTGATTCAGTAGCTCAAATGGTTGCACAGCCGCGGACGACTCCGACGACGGAAGTGTTGCGATCCCGGGCGGCTCCCGGGTCTGGGGCGGTTCTTTCGGTGGCACTCGCCTTTGTCGCCGGCTTTGTTGATACCTGTGGCTTTGTTGCATTGTTCTTCCTGTTCTCGGCGCACGTCACCGGTAACTTCGTGGTGCTGGCAGCCTCGCTCGTCCAGCCCCACGCAGGCGTCGTGGCCAAACTGCTCGCGCTGCCGGTATTCATTCTCGCGGTCGCCAGCACCCGGCTTTATGTCCTGCGCGTGGCTGGAACGCATCGGGCCGAGCGCCACCTGCTCTTCATGGAACTGGTGTTCCTGGGGCTTTTCCTCGCCGCAGGTGTTGCGGCGCGGCCTCTTGTCGACGCCGATGCACCCCTGGCGATACTCGCGGGGATGCTGGCGGTCGTCGCGATGGGCGTACAGAACACAGCATCGCGCACCGTGTTCGCGGTCTTATCGCCGACGACTGTCATGACCGGCAACGTGACGCAGGTCGTGATGGATTGCGTGGACTACGCCTCCACGGGCGGCGAGGCTCGCACCAGCGCGCGGGTGCGGCTCGCCAAGTTCGGCCCGCCGGTGCTTGGCTTTGGCGCAGGGGCTGTCGGTGGGGCGTTACTGTACGGGATGGCCGGATTCTGGTGTCTGTTGCTGCCAATCGCCGTCATCGGCGGCCTGCTGCTGCGGCGGGCTGAGCTGTAATAACGACGACATAGTTGACCACCGCGGCCGGCGTGATCTCAAAGGGGCATCGGGGTGGTACCTCCGTCCCGATGACGGAGGTACGGTACTCAAACCACAGATAGTCCGAAGGAATTGCCTACGGCTTTGGGGGCGTGCTATCCGCGTGGCTATTATTGTTATCCATGTGCTCAGAATTCATCTTTATTTCTGCCCTGCACGCTGACTTCATGTCATCTTTCGACATGCTGCTGTCCTGCGCCTTATGTTTGGCCATGCACTGTTTCATCATGAGCTTGTGATTACCGGTGGTGGTGTCTGTTTTCAGTGGCTCGTCCGCAAAGGCCTGCGTGCCCGTTAGCATTAGGGCAGCGAAGATCATCGGGGTAAGAAATTTCTTCATAAGAGATTCTCCAAATTCGGTTATAAACGCTGGGCCATCAGTCGGCTTTTTGGCTCGCCTGCTCGGCGGGGTAGCCATCCTTGGCGGTCATGTCATCCGTGGCATCCCCAGGCAAATTAAACCGCCAACCCAATAGCGGCACTCCAGCCTGAACAATCAGGCAGGGCCTCACAAGTCGCGAGTTTAATCTGAGCCGCGTCTGCAATCCGTGCGGTGTCGTACATAAGGGGGTGCGCGTCTGCACGAAGAGAATTTGGCGCGTGTGCCGGCGATGCACGGGTTCGCTAGGTGTTTGAGCCTTCCCGCCCCAGTTCACTGCGCAGCGCTTCTTCGCGTGCATCCTCAACGGCCAGCAAGACACCATCGGCATCAGCAGCCGTCTCGTCTCGCGCGAAGACGCCCGTGAGCTTGCTGTCCGCAGTCAGTTCACCTTGCTCGAATTGCGCCCACATCTCTCGCGCAAATTCGGTTTCCAGGAGTTCCGGCGCGAAGCGGCCGAGCGTGCAGCGAATGTTGTTCACGTCGCGCGCGAGCATCTGCGGCGCACCGTTGTTGCCCGCCGCATTCACGGCCTGGGGGAGATCGATGATCACGGGGCCATCCGGCCCGATGAGCACGTTGAACTCCGAGAGATCGCCGTGGATGAGCCCGATGCTCAGCATGCGCACGATCTGCTGGATGAGGAAACCGTGGTACTCGCGCGCGGTTTCGGGCGACAGATCGACTTCGCCAAGGCGCGGGGCCGGGTTCCCCGCAGCATCGGTCACCAGTTCCATGACCAGCGTGTCGTTGAAATAGCCGTAGGGCTTGGGCACACGCACACCGGCTGCGACGAGTCTGTACAACGCGTCGACTTCGGCATTCTTCCAGCTTGCTTCCTGCTCTCTACGTCCGAAGCGCGTGCTCTTGCTCATGGCGCGCGCCTGGCGGCTGCCACGCACCTTGCGGCCTTCCTGGTACTGCGCACGTTTCCGGAAGCTTCGCTGCGCCAGGTCTCGATAGACCTTCGCACAGCGCGTGTGTACCCCCGAGCGCACCAGATACACGGTGGCTTCCTTGCCGCTCTTGAGTGAGCGGATGACTTCGTCGATCACGCCATCATCGATAAGGGGTTGAAGGGCGGCGGGTGTCTTCATGAGTCCTGTGGGTATCGGTGCGTACGAATCGGCCAAGTCGACGTCGGGTGGTGCTCGTCGGCGCCGGTTCGAGTGCGCGCCCGGGCCCTGATCCCCTATAGTGAGGCCAATCGCCCCCTGTCGTGGGCCTGATTGATATCCGTTTGGAGCAATCTCATGGCGTCTATACCGGTAGGGGCCAGCGGTTCATTCACTCTGGTCGTGACCGTTGAACACCTTGCGAATCGCTTCAAAGACGCCATGTTGCCACCGGTCCTGGCGACCCCGGTCATGATCATGGCCATGGAGAACGCTGCTCTCAACGCGATCAAGCCCTTCCTTGGAGCGGGGGAGAGTGCGGTAGGAACGCGCGTCGACGTGCATCATCTGGCGGCAACACCTGTTGGCAGACAAGTCGTCGCGCGAGCGCGGGTAACCAAGGTCGATGGTCGACGCATCGAGTTTGACATCGAAGCGACAGATGGTGTCGCGCCCATTGGCACCGGCACCCACGAGCGAATGGTCATCGACTCGGTGCGCTTCATCGAGCGGCTGAAGCAGAGCTCCGCCTAGGAATTCCTGCGTCCTTGCTGAACACGACGGTCGCCAGGGCCGTGCCGACCAACAACACGGTGGATATCACCAGCGCTTCGTGCGCGCCGCGAATGAATGCGTGCGCATGACCCACGAGAGATCCAAACAGCGACACTCCCACGACGCTGCCGGTTTGCCTTGCGGAGTTGAGAACCGCGGCCGCCAGCCCAGAGCGGCTCTTCGCGACGCTGCCGAGTAGTGTGGAAGTGAGCGGCGGGACCAGCAGACCCAGGCCCCAGCCCATCGCCAGCAGTTGGGCGCAGATTGCCCAATAGCTGGTACCGCGCGCAATGACCAACAGGCCGATGCAGCCTGCTGCCGCGACTGTCGCGCCAATCGCGACAACGGCGGTCGCGCCGTAGCGCTCGCTTAACGCAGGCGCCAGCAGGTTGGCCGGCAGCACGGCTGCCATCATCGGCAGAAATGCCAGCCCGGTGGCAAAGGGCGCCAGGCCATTGATCTGCTGCAAGTACAGGCTCAGAACGAAGATGAGACCGTAGAACGCAACGTTGACGAAAAGACCCGCCAGCGACATGAGTGAGAACAGAGGGAGCCGGAACAGCGCGAGCGGCAGCATCGGTTGGCGCGCGCGGCTTTCCTGCAGCACAAAGAGCGCCGCCAGGAGCGCAGCGATGCCGAAGGCCGCGAGCACCCAGGGGCTGTACCACCCAAGGGCGCCCCCTTCGATCATCGCGGCGGCGAGACAGCCGAGCGCGCCGATCGCCAGCCCCTGCCCGGTAAGATCAAGCTCGCGACGCGCCGAGCGCGTGGTTTCTTCTGCATAGCGCCACGTCAGCCATAGCCCGGCGAGCCCGATGGGAAGATTCACCAGAAAAATGCTGCGCCAGCCGGCGAGCGTGATCAGTGCACCGCCGGCCAGCGGGCCGGTCGTGAGAGCGAGGCTCGCGCCAGCGGCCCAGATCCCTACTGCGCGCCCGCGGTCCTTTTCATCAGGGTAGGCGTGATTGAGGAGGGCGAGTGAGTTTGGGACCAGGATGGCCGCGCCCACGCCCTGCAGCGCCCGCCCCGCAATGAGGATGCTCATCTGCGGCGCCAGCGCGCACGCAAGTGAGGCGGCGGTGAACATGGCAAAACCCGCCATGAAAACCTTCTTCGCACCGATGCGATCGCCCAGTGCGCCCGCCGTCAGGATCAGGGCGGCGAACGCGACCGTGTAGATGCTGACGATCCATTGAAGCTCTGACACTCCGCCGCCGAGTGCAGTGCCAATGCTGTTCAGGGCGGTATTGACGATGGTCACGTCGAGCTGAACCACGCCATAGCCGAGACTCATGGCGGCAAGCGTCAGCGATTTCGCAAGCTTCAAAGGGTCCCTCCTTCTGCTTTCCGGCGCTTCCTGCGTTTCGGCGCACGACTGCAGATTAACTTGTAAGGTGAACTGCGTTTCGGTGTCGCCGAAATGAAGATGCGGGTCAGCGGCTCGCGCCGCCAGTCAGTATGTCGAAGGCGAAAATCTAGTCTGAGTCCCGCTGGCGCTCCCGGGCGCCCTCGAGCACCGGGCTCCTCCGCGCTAATTCATTCCGCTTGTGCGCTCAGCGCTTTGGCTCGCGCTCCTGCTCCTCCCTGAGCGTGCAGGCGGCTTCCGGAACGGCCTCCAGTCGCTCGCGCGGGATGGGCTGACCGCTCACATCTGACAAGCCGTAGGTGCCGTTGTCGATCTTCGCCAGCGCGCGCTCAACCCGCTCGAGCCGCCCGGCGTTGCGCGCCACGAGATTGCCATCGAGCTCGAGCGCATCCAGTTTCTGCGCCTCGTCCTCGAATTCCCGGGCCGAATCGGCGGCGGCGGTCTCGACGTCGGTTTCGTCGGCCTCGCTGGCTCGGGCCGCGGTTCGCAGGTTCGCCCGCAGGCGCAGCAAGTGCTGGCGCTGCTTCTCGAGGAAGGCCGCATCGAGTCTCGATTTGTTGATATTCATGCCGCACTCCATCTCGCTGTGTCAGCCCGCGGTGCCTCCTGCCGAACACAGATTATGGACGAGTCCGCCGGCCAGTACAGCACCGGCGTGACCAACGGCAGCGAGCGCTTATCGCATGCCGAGGGGGTCGCGGCTTTGCATCTAAGACGAGACTCCAAGCTGCTGGTTGACGATGACCCGATCCCAGTAGATATCGACACTCTGGATCCTGCGATCAGCGCCGTATTTGAGAACCATTACACCGGGGTGATCGAACTTGCGTCCGTTTCCCGGGGTTGTTTTTCCGCTGCCGGGATCAACAAACGGGCCAGTCCAGGTGCCGGTGACGCGTTCGATTGAGACGGCCGTATTTCCTTCGACCACGGCGTCGGTCAGCGCGACATGGAAATCCGGATACGCCTTAAAGATCATCCCAAAGAAATTGCGGGCACCATTGAAATCGAGTGGTCTGGGGTTACTCGGTTGATGAATGACGACCTTGGGATCAAACAGAGTCAGCACGGTCTCGATATCGTGGCTGTTCCACGCGGCAGCCCAACGCTCCACATCCTGATGGCTGATCGGGGTCGCGGCCGCAGCAGTCGCCATATCGTGTACTCCCTCCGTTAACGCCACGCTCGCAATCAGGAAAATGGTACCGAACCACGCGGGTATCTTCTGGTGCATTATGGAGTGCCCAGGATTCCGTAGACACACTGTTACGCGCGCCTTGCATCGGCCTCGAAGGCTTCAGGGCTGACGCCTCCGAGATGAAAGTGGCGCCTGGTCGGATTGTAGAACGAGTGAATGTAGTCGGACACATCGGCCAAGGCGAGCTCTCGATTCTTGTAGATGCGCTTCTTGATCCGCTCCTTCTTCAGACTCGCAAAGAACGATTCGGCGACTGCATTGTCCCAGCAGTTTCCTCGCCTGCTCATGCTCGGCTCCAAGTGATTGGTCCGACAGAAGCGCCGCCAATCATCGCTCCCATATTGGCAACCTTGATCCGAATGGATGATGGTCCCTCGAGGACGCCGACGGCGAATGGCGATCAACACTGCGTTCAGAACGAGCTCGCGGCGTAGGTTCGGGCCAGCAGACCACCCAACGATAATCCGGGAGAAGAGGTCCATGACGACAGTCAGGTAGAGCCAACCCTGCCACGTGCGGATATACGTGATATCAGTTACCCAGACTTTGTTCGGCCGGATCACATCGAATCTGCGCTTCACTAAGTCAGGTGTTACCTGCGAAGGCTTGTAGCCTGAGTAGCGAGGGGTCCGGTAGCCGTGCAGCGCCTTAATCTTGTTCACCCGCATGAGACGAGCGACTCGGTGCTTGCTGCAGGTTTCACCGGCTTCTCGAAGGTCCAGGAAGACTCGTCGAGCACCATAGACCCCGTGGCTTGCAGAGTATGAGGCTCGGATCAAGCGCAGAAGGCGCGCATCCTCACGAGCTCTTCTGGAGACTGGCTCGCGGAGCCAGGCGTAGAAGCCACTGCGCGTGACCTCCAAGGCGCGGCACATCAGCGCGATGTCATACTGGCTGCTGTGCGTCTTGATGAACTCGTATAACCGTCGGGTGCTCCATGGCTTCGGACGTCTGGACATGCTGGCCTCCAAGGGTCTCTTGAGGGTTGCTTACCATGTCCACAAAATCCTGGGCACTCCATTAGACAAGTCCTGTAAATGTGAGGTCTTCGGGAACTGTCTGGTCGGCGTGGCGTGAAAGTTACCCATCCCACCGCAAGCTTCCCCATCAAGCGCACAGTCAAGAATTAGACTCGGCGCCCACGCGGCAGATAATGACACTGCGCACGCAAGAGAGTGCGCGATCTGGTTACGCTGCCGGCCGACCACTCCGAGAGCTTGGCTACGTGCTTGTTGCACGAATCCTCTATAGTTCGTACCTAACTTGGGGTCCTCTTTGGGCCTAGAATTGGATTAAAAGAGAGTTATATCAATTTGATAAGTCCGCTTGCACTCCGCGGTCGGCTTGTTACCCAAACAGTTACCCATCCAAATCGTGCGCTGGGGTGGGATTCGCTGGTACCGCGTGTTCTCCGTTGATAGTGCTGAGAGGAGCCAGTGGGCTAACAGGAACGTGAGTAGTCGCCGGCTGCGAGAGGTGGGGCCCCTTGCTCATGGATATTCCTTTCACACGATCGTGCCGACTAGCGATCCAATGCCTGCGGTGAGCGCCATGGCCAGCGCTCCCCAGAACGTGACGCGTGCGGCACCGATCAAGACACCTGCGCCACCGGCTCNNNNCCATAGCGGCCTGAATGGGACGAGCCCGAAGAGTCTCGGAGATGCCGAGTTCGTCGCGCGCATGCGCGCCTAATGCGTCGTGAGCCATCAGCTGTTCGGCGACCCTTTTCGCGAGCACTGGGTCGAGACCGCGACCTACATAAATTGCCGACAATTCCTTGTGCTCCCCCGCATCGTCTGCTTTGAGCTCGGCGCGCTCGCGCTCCAGATCCGCCCGTTCGGCGTCTGCCTGCGAGCTGACCGACACGTACTCACCGGCAGCCATCGACATCGCTCCCCCAACCAAGCCAGCGACCCCGGCAATTAGGACGCCGCCGTGCGTCGCATGTGCGGCAGCGACGCCGAGGAGGAGGCTCGAGGTGGAAAGAATGCCGTCATTCGCGCCAAGTACCGCGGCACGTAGCCAGCCGACGCGTCCTACATGGTGCCGTTCTCTCATTCTCGGGCCCATTGTTCTCTCCAATCCCACGCATGTCGCACCTGCCGCATGGCTAATCCAAGGATCACTATGGCGTTAAGAACTGCAAGGAGACTTACGGTTCCGACGCGATCACGGCCCACCGCGCTTTCGTCAGCCTCGAGGTACTCCTTTACAGCGTTAGGTGCCGCATACTCCACGATAATGGATCAGGTACGGCGTGGAGAACACCGGTGGCAGGATACTATCCTTAAAAGTGTTCGCCAGATGGCGAGACGCGATGCCTCGTTGATATCACTAGGGCTCGGTTGAGCGACCGTGGGTTTCACCTCTTGGGGTTCCAGACTTATAAGGCGATCGATGCGGTCTTGCGAGCCTGCGCAGCCAGAGCGATCGGTGGGAGTTGTCTTATGAAGTATCGGAAGCTGGGAAATAGTGAACTTCTGATTTCAGAGATTGGCTTTGGGTCGTGGCTGACATTCACCGATCCGCAGCGCAAGCAGCTCGCGCCAGGTGGAGACCAGTAAAGTAATCATGTAGCCAGGTCTTAACTTCGCGCTAACGGCAACTGCGGGTTCATTTCAGCTCCGCGAGATAGGCGATGATGTCAGCGCGGCTCTTAGCATCAGCAATCTGGAAGTACATCTTTGTCCCGGGAACCAGGGCGCTCGGGTCGGATAGCCAGCGGTCCAGCGTGGCCGCATCCCAGGTCAAGCCCGAATTCTTCAGAGCCAACGAATAGTTNNGCGGGGGTCGTCACGGGCGCTGCTGTTGCGCCTGCGATGGCCGTTGCGGCAGCGAACGCGCAGGCCGCCAGGCAAGTCATCAGTAAGGGTCGCTTCATAGAATCTTCCTCTGGGATATCAACTGCGGACATTCACGCAGGTTAGCCAATGGTCGTATCAGCGATAGTCGATGAGCGGGGATGCTTCGCAAACGACACGCTCGAGATCCCCAACATCCTGGGCAGCTGGTCCGTCGGCACAGTGAGCGGCCCAGGACCGTTGCCCACCCCAGCGATTGGCTGCGGATAGGCGGTCGAGCGAGCGG
>PMHN01000381.1:0-159 GCA_003156695.1 Gammaproteobacteria bacterium | reverse complement strand
CCCCAGCCCCAGGGCTCATAGATCGTCCAGAGCGGCATGTGGGCGAACACCACGATCGGCGTGCTGGAGGATCGGCCTTTGAGGTCAGCGGCCACCCAGGCGAGCTGATCGGCACCCAGGGTACCGAGGCCCCCCGCCTTGAATTGCAATACGTTGACC
>PMHN01000185.1:11744-20120 GCA_003156695.1 Gammaproteobacteria bacterium | reverse complement strand
GGGGGCGAGTCACGCGCGGCGCCGCGAGCTGCCGGTGGGGCAGGAGCCGCTCGCCATTATTCTGGGTTGTTCCGACGCCCGCGTGCCGGCCGAGCTCGTTTTCGATCAGGGCCTGGGCGACCTGTTCGTCATTCGCGTGGCGGGCAATATCGTCGCGCCCTCGCAGATCGGCAGTGTCGAGTTCGCGGCCGAAGCGTTCCATACCCGGCTGGTGGTGGTGCTGGGCCATTCCAGTTGCGGCGCGGTGCACGCGGCGCTGCAGCAGCTCGCGCGGCCATGGCAGGAACAGTCGCGGAACCTCAGTTCAATTGTCGATCGCATCCGCCCGGCAGTCGTGGGGTTGCTCGAGGGGCCGCCGCGTGATCCACAGACACTCGAGCATCTGGCAGTACGCGCCAACATCCGTATGGCGGCTGATCATCTGCGCCACGGATCAGCGGTTCTGGAGCAGCTGATTCACCACGACGGACTGGTAGTCGTCGGCGCGGAGTATTCGCTCGAGACCGGGGTGGTCGATTTCTTCGACGGCGTTCCCGCGCCGGTTTGAAGCCTTGGAAAACCGGTGCGGCGGCCCGTAGAGCCGCCGCACCCTTCGTCCAGCGAGACCAGCCTTACTTGGCGGCGTCGCTCTTCATCTTGTCGGTCGCGTCCTTGCACTCAGCCTTGCTCATTTCCAGGAAGCCCTTGCCCTTACAGGAGTTCTGGCCTTTACACGCATTGGCAGCGCTCTTGCACGCCGACTGACCCTTGCAGGCATTCACGCCTGCGCAGTGGACCTTCGCGTCGGTGCCGGCGACGGCGATGCTGGTGAGGCCGGTGCCAAAGAGCAGGGCGGCGGCAGTTGCGACGGCTACGGCGGAGGTGTTTTTCAAACGCATGGATGCATCCTCGTTGGTGTGAAGTTCTGGCCCAAAAAGGCCCGGTCAGGGTAGCAGACCGGGACTACGGATCATTTGTCACGCGCGTAGCTTGCGCCCGTNNGCGAGCCACAGGAACAGCGCCAGGTACTCGAACTCATCGAACCCCAGGAGCGTCTCGAACGAGTCCACGTCGGCCCATTTGGCGGCGCGGATGGCGACGATCATGGTGATGCCAAGCGCGCCCGCGGAAATACGCGTCAGCAGGCCCACCAGCAGGAACAGGCCGCCGAAGAACTCAACTCCTGACACGAAGGGCGTCAGAATATGCGGGAACGGCACTCCCCAGCTGACGAAGNNGAGCCACGCCAGGTATCCGGCTACCTGCCGGGGCCAGTCGATCAGCCACTGCACGAGAAATTTCACTGTCTACGCTCCTGCCTGTTCATAACGGTTCAGCGAGAAGACCGGGCGCTCCGCCGCAGTATTGCCCGGCGGCTGCGCCTCGCGCACAGGTATAATCGCCCGCTGCCCAAGAAGCGGACAGATGCGCAATTCCCAGCCTCCATCCCCGGTCTCCTCAATCAGCGGANNGTCGTTAAGGCCGGATCTGCTGCGCTTTGCCCAATGGCTGGCGCGCGACCGGGCGATTGCGGAGGACATCGTGCAGGAGGCGTTGCTGCGAGCCTGGCGGTCCCGCGACGCGCTGAAGGATCCGGCCGCGGCGCGGCCGTGGTTGCTGACCATCGTGCGGCTCGAGCATGCGCGGTTGTACGAGCGCAAGCGCCTGGAGCTGGTGTCGCTGGACGATGCCATCGAGATCGCGCCGAGTCCCGCAACCGCGGAGTCCGAAGATCAGTTGTTTGCCCTGCGCCATGCCATCATGAAATTGCCGATTCAATACCGCGAGCCGCTGGTACTGCAGGTGCTGGGGGGATTCTCCACCGAGGAAATTGCCCACGAGCTGGCGCTGTCTTCCACCGCGGTGCTGACGCGTCTGTTCCGGGCGCGCAACAAGCTGCGCACCCTGTGCGGCATGACGTCCGTCACAGACGTGGCGGCGCTCGAGGGACCGGCATGACCTGCGATGACGCACGTCTGCTGATCGGGGCCGATCCTGCTGCCTCGACACCCGCGCTCGAGGAGCACCTGCGGGGCTGCGCGGCCTGTGCGCAGTTGCGCCGCGAAATGCAGGCCCTCGACAGCGACATCTTGCGTGCGTTACAGCAACCGCCCGAGATGGCGCGTTCCAGCCCGTCACGCCAGGCACCCGGGTGGCGCCGCTGGGCGCTGGCGGCCAGTGCGGTACTGGCGACGTTCGCCGTATTTTCGCTGTGGCTCCTGCGGCCAAGTGACACGCTGGCTCACGACGTCGTGCAACACGTGCAGGGAGAGCCGGACAGCTGGCTCGCCACGCAAGCGGTCAGCGCGGATGAACTCAACCACGCGCTCCACGGCGCCGGCGTGGCGCTCCACATCACCTCCGACAAGATCGTCTACGCACAAAGCTGCTGGTTCCACGGTCACTACGTACCGCACCTGGTGGTCGAGACCGCGCGCGGTCCGGCCACGCTCATGATCCTGCGTCACGAGCAGGTGAGCGGGCGCCGCTCCTTCCACGAAGCTGGCATGAGCGGCGTGATCGTTCCCGTTGAACACGGCAGCATTGCAGTCGTGGAGCGCGGCGGTGACAACCTCCGCGAGGTCGCGGGGCAGCTGAGCCAGGATGTGCAGTGGATGCCGGAGCCCGCGCCGCAGCCGCCACCGCCACACTGACGCGCGAATTTTCCTCAGCCGCCATCGCGTCAGACACATCGCCGACGTGACCACAACCGCCAGTCTTGGCTCTGAAGCTGCTTACTGCGGAGGGACGGGGTTCGGGGTATCGCCGGCAGGTGGCGCCGTGGGTGCGGGCGTCGCGGGTCCTGATGACGCACCGGGCGGCGCAGCAGGTTGCGCGCGCGCATTCAGCTCACTGCTAGTGAGAAAGACTGCTCCGCCCAGGTAGGTGAAGTACATCTTCTTCTGGCCTCTCGCCACATAAACACGATGGGCGCGAAAGAAGTCCATGCCGATGAGCATCTCCGGCTGACCTTCCGGACTTGACGCAATCAGCGATCCCAGCTTGACCTCCTTGTTCTTGGCGAAAATGTCGGCCACTGCCATCCTTGGGTTCTGGATGGTCTCCTGTCCGATGGTGATGGACGGGAATACCGCCGCGTCTAACGCGGCGTGCGCGCGACCAAGCCCACCGATTTGGCGCCCCGTTGCGGCCTCGATGGTCGGCTGCAGTCCGGGGCGCTGCGCAACCCCGGTCGTGACGATCGAGTACGGTGCCCCGGTGTCGAACATAGCGAGCACATCGTGGCCGTTAAGTTGCACGTCAGCCAATAGATGGCCTGACCAGTCCGCATCCCGGCTCGCCACCGAAACGAGTTTCACCACCGAGTACTGCGGGGCCCAGTACACGACCTGGTCGCCGCTGCAGTCCTTGGGCACCATGAGACGCATCACGCCTGCGGTGGGATCGAACTCCTCGTCCCAGTGGGACAGGAAGTCTTCGCCCAGCAGGCCCGCCGCCGCGCCGGCGGCGCTTCCGTGGCCCATCGTAGCGAGAGTCAGGTTGTGAACCACGAACCCGCCAACATCGAAGTCGCGCACGTCGACCTTGCCCGCCTGTTCGATCCCGCCCGCGGTGTAGCCTTTACCGCCGCGCTCAACGATCTTCAGGCCGAAGGCCGTCGCCGCGCCGCGGAATATAAGACTGGTGCTCGAGCCGGTGTCGATGAGCATGTTGGAAGGATGGCCGTCGATCGCCGCGGCCACCATGGGCCTGAGGCTCTTCATGTCGATGGGAACCTGCACCACGGCGGCGAGCTTGCACTTCGACGGCGCGGGCGGCGCCGCGCTGGCGAGCAAGGGGCTCACCAACATCGCCAACAGCGCCGCGTGCTGCAGGATCCTGGCCCGCCGGGATTGCATGGCATGGTTCATCGGCTGCCCCTTCCCCTGTAGATCGGCCGCTTCGCGCCGGCTCTGCGCAGCATTCTGGACCGCCTGGGCCCGATCCGTCCAACTGACGAAGTGCAGCCAGGCGCCGGGTTGGAAAGTGTTACTCAAGAAAGTGGAAGGCGATCCACGCAGCGATGAAGGCAAGAGCCCCGGCAGCGAGGATCAACAACAACTGTTTGAACGCCTGAGACTGATCAACCGGCACGCCGATCTCGGCCATGCCGTCGACCGGCTTCATGACAACGGCTGCGGGAGTGCCCGCGCGACGCCGAAATAATCGCGCCAGGGCGAAGGCAACAGCGGGAATGACGGGGATCAATGGCGCCAGGGGAAAGTTCCGTGCGCGCTCCATGAGGCGGGCGAAGCGGAACGACTTATTGCGAAAGGCCCAGTCATCGCAATCACGTTGCTTCTGCGGCGTGTCGAACCACGCTACTGACGGGGCCGGGCCGGTAACGCGTTGCGTGATGGTCTTGTAGTCTTCCTTCCTGCCGTTCAGGCAGGCCATCGCCCGCAGCGCTCCCAGGTTGTACGGGTCCGGGTACGCGCGCAGGATCTGCTCGTAACTCGCCTTGAACGGTTCCCATTGCGCGCCGATTTCGGTGAGCTCCTCGAGCGGTCGATTTGAATTCCTTGCAAGATTGAAGATCACGCGTCCGTAGATCTGCGTGCCCTCGTCGGCCCGCGTTCTGTCCAGCGCCAATGTCAGGTACTGCTGCATCAGCGCCTTGCTTCCGTGCCATTTCGGCAGCAGGGCACGGGCCGTGCGGTAGTGAATGGGGTCGTACTGCGGATAACGTTCGAGCGCTTCGCGGGTGAATGCCAGGATCTTATCCCCCGGGGTATTGCGAAGATTCCTCGCCCACACGTAGGTCGCGTACCACTCCGGGTCGGCAGACCCGACCTCGCGGTGACTCTCGAGCACGCCCATGCTCGCATCGACATGTGAATAGAACGGAGCCCACTGCGATTGGGGGACCTGCGACGCATAGCCGCCTCCCCGATAGACCGCCGCGTGCTCGATGAGGACCTTGGCGTCGAGTACGACCGCCGTCGGTGAATCGGGATGTGCGGCGAGATATTGCGCGGCACCGGCTTCGAGGCGCGCCCAGGCCGGCGCGTTCGCATCACTGCCGCCGGCACGCCAGGCGCCGCTGTAAAGCATGGATAGTTTCCAGGCGCCGGCGGGCGTGCGCGCGGAGCTGTCGCGCAACCCCGTCGCTATCCTGTCGAACTCGGCGAAGTTGCCCGCGCGCAGGAGCGCCGCGGCCTGATTCTTCAGCGACTCTTCGAGGTCGAGCTCTGCCGCGCTGACCGGTATGCAGACCGCGAGAGTAAGCAACAGCGCGATGGTTCGTAGCGGCATCGTGGTCACGCCCGCTGCGGGATGGTCAGCCCTTTGGCAACGGCGGGGCGGCCGAGGAAGCGGTCGAGCGCGCGCGTAACGTGGGGATAGTCCGTGATGCCCACCAGATCCGCGGCCGCGTAGAAGCCGATCAGGTTGCGCACCCACGGGAAGATCGCCATGTCAGCGATCGTGTAGTCGTTGCCGCTCATCCACGCGTGCTCGGTAAGGCGCGCCTCGAGCACGCTGAGCAGGCGTTTTGATTCACCGACGTAGCGGTCACGCGGCCGCTTGTCCTCGTACTCCCTGCCCGCAAACTTATGGAAGAAGCCCACCTGACCGAACATCGGGCCCACGCCGCCCACCTGGAACATGAGCCACTGGATGGTCTCGTAACGCGCGCCGGGGTCCTGCGGCAGGAACTGTCCGGTCTTCTCGGCCAGATAGATCAGGATCGCACCGGACTCGAACAACGGCAGTGGCTTGCCGCCCGGCCCGTTGGGATCGAGGATCGCGGGAATCTTGCCGTAGGGGTTGAGGGAGCGGAACTCCGCCGACAACTGGTCGTTGGTATCGAAACTGACCAGATGCGGCTCGTAGGACAGGCTGGTCTCTTCCAGCATCACCGAGACTTTGACGCCATTCGGAGTTGGTAACGAATACAGCTGCAGCCGGTCTGGATGCTGCGCCGGCCACTTCTTCGTAATGAGGAACATTGCGAGATTATTCATAGGCCTCCTGACTCCTGGCGCGCGGCGGCAACATTGGCGCGGCGTTCCTCCCGACCTGAACCGGGAACAGACATGGCGGTTGTTGTGGGCCCGGTAGGATTCGAACCTACGACCAAGGGATTCACTTGTCCCCGACGTTTCCGCCGGGAGTGGACTATCTCTTCACCCGTGCATGAACCCATGCGTGTGGGTGCGGGATGCTCTCAAGCCTGTCATCAAGGGCGCTCAAGCCCTCAGGTAGTCTCTGCACCTTCCGCCGGTGTACCGGCGGCTCGGCTCAGGATTGCCATGGGACTTACGTCCCGAAGGTTTCCCTGAATTCATCCCGTCCACTTCGCGCGTTTCCACGCGAAGGCACCATTTCGATGAGTCCCCTGCACTAACCGCTGTGCTACAGGCCCAACCGCGCGCGATTGTAGCAGCGCCGCGGCATCCGCTCAGAAATGGAACCACGGCCGGTGATCGCTGTGGGCATGACGGGTGAACGCCTCTTCGAGCGTCCCCTGGAACCAGGAGATGTCGCTTACCTTGCGCCCCCGGGGCGGGGCGTCGGGGCAAGTGTCGCCGGTGGCCGCCGCGCCCGTCGGCGCCACAGCCGCGACCACGCTCCGCTCAGACTTAAGCGCCCCTGGACTTGCAAGCAGTACGGCCGCAGCGGCGGCGACCGCGGCGGTGATGGTGAGCGACCTCATGGCGCGAACCCTCTTGCCATCGCTGCAGGCAACGTTAGCATGGCCGTCCCACCACGGATATCCCGCAGGCTGCGAAGCTTGTGCTAAACCCAGCAGGAGGACTCATATGAAACTCTATTATCTGACCGGCGCCTGTTCAATGGCCGCAAACATCGCGCTGCGCGAAGCGGGACTGAAGTTCGACCTGGTGAAAGTGGACCGGCAGACGAAACGGGCGGCCGATGGCCTGGATTTCAACGAGGTGAACCCCAAGGGGTACGTACCCGCGCTGACCCTGGATAGCGGCGAGACTCTGACCGAGAACGTCGCGGTGTTGCAATACATCGCCGACCGCAACCCCGCCGCCAAGCTCGCGCCGGCCGCGGGCACGATGGAGCGCTACCGGCTGGTGGAATGGCTGGCGTTCATCAACTCCGAGATCCATAAGAGCTTCGGGCCGCTGTTCCGCAAGGAAGCGCCGGAAGATACCAAGGCCTACGCGCGTAAGAACATCGCCACGCGCGCCGGCTGGCTCGACAGCAGCTGGGGCTCGCGCAGCTTTATCATGGGTGAGCAGTTCACCGTCGCCGATGCCTACCTGTTTGTGGTGTTGGGTTGGGGCGCACATGCGGGGGTCGACGTCGGCCAATGGCCGAAGTTGCAGGCCTTCCTCGCACGGATCGGCGCGCGCCCGCATGTCATCGAGGCACTCAAGTCCGAGGGGCTCGCCAAGTAGGTTTACTGTTACCATTGACGCACAACGGTTTGGCACGACAAGAGGATGCAATGGCTACCAAACTCAACAAGGTTCTGAAGCGCGAGATCGAGGTGGATGGCAAGCCCTACATGGTGGCGCTGTCGCCCGAGGGAGTGAAACTCACCGAGAAGGGCAAGCGCCTGGGACGCGAGCTCACCTGGAAGGAACTCGTGGGCTCGCCGGGCGGCGCGGGCGCCAGCTCTGCAAGTCCGTACACCGGGGGGACCTGAGCGGTCCCCAAGGCACGTGACTCAGGAGAGTCTGCGGGAGCTCTTGGCGCGGGTGCACGAGCGTCTGAGCGCGAACAGCTCCGTCGATGGCGAATCGCGTGAGCTACTCGGCACGCTCATGCGCGACATCGAGCGCGCACTCGGTGGCGGCGCACGGGCGGTGGCGGCCGGACCGGATCGGGTCGCAGGCGAGGTGGCGGTGCCGCGGCTGGAAGCGCTCGCGGTCCAGTTCCAGGCCGGCCATCCGCAACTGGCCGAGGTGCTGCGGCAGCTCATCGACGCGCTCGGCAAGGCCGGGATCTAGGCTACTGGTCTATTCGCGCCTGGAGCTGTGTCGGCACGCGGGCAAAAGGCGGTCTTAGTACTCGNNCGATCTGGCGGATACGCTCGCGCGTGACATCGAACTGCTTGCCGACCTCCTCGAGGGTATGGTCGGTGTTCATGTCGATGCCGAAGCGCATGCGCAGCACCTTCGCCTCGCGCGGGGTGAGCTGCGCCAGCACCGAGTGGGTGGTTTCGCGCAGCGACTCCATGGTCGCCTGGTCGATCGGGGATGCGACCGAGGTGTCCTCGATGAAGTCGCCAAGGTGCGAATCCTCGTCATCGCCGATGGGCGTCTCCATGGAGATCGGCTCCTTGGCGATCTTCAGTACCTTGCGCACCTTGTCTTCGGGCATTTCCATGCGCACGGCCAGTTCTTCCGGTGTCGGCTCCCGGCCCATCTCCTGCAGCATCTGCCTGGAGATGCGGTTCAGCTTGTTGATGGTCTCGAT
>PMHN01000185.1:0-11651 GCA_003156695.1 Gammaproteobacteria bacterium | reverse complement strand
CGCAGGTTGGCCTCGACCATTTCTTTCTTGGCGCGGCGCGCCTTGGCTTCGCCGATGGACACCTCGCGGTTGACTTCCTTGATGTCGTTGATCGTCAGGTGATACACGACTTCGAGCTGCTCGAGCTTCTTCTGCCGGCGCTCGATCTCGTCCTTGAACTTCGCCAGCGGCGCGGAGTACTTCTTACCGCTCTTGGCGTGCTTGGTGAGCCAGCGCGGGTTGGTTTCGTTCTTGGGGAACGAGGCGATGAAGTCCTTGCGTGGCATGCCGGCGTCACGCACGGCAATGATCATGATTTCCTTCTCGAGCTGGCGCACCTCGGACACGTGCGTGCGCAGGTTCTGAATCAGCGCCTCGAACATGCGCGGCGCGAGCCGCAGCTCCATGAACTCGTCCGCGAGCTTCTTGCGCTGGCGCAGAGTCTTCGGATCCTTGGCGCCGAGCTTGGCGATCGAGCCGAGCGCCTGGTTGTGGATCTTGGCGATGGAGGCAAAACGCGCCGCGGCCTCCAGCGGATCCGGGCCGGTGTCGACGACTTCCTCTTCGGCGTCCGCCGTCTCGTCACCTTCCTCCTCGTCGTCGGCTTTCTGCGGTGCCGCAACCACTTCCACCACCTTGGTGGGGTTCTGCGGCTGCGCGATGACATCCGGCGCGTTCGGGTCGATGAAGCCGACGATCACGTCCGCCAGGCGCCCCTGGCCCGCCTTCACCGGCTCGTAAGCCCGCAGCAGGAAATCGTAGGTTGGCGGGTACAGGGCGAGCGCGCTGCGTACCGCGTCCAGGCCCTCTTCGATGCGCTTGGCGATGCGGATCTCGCCCTCGCGCGTCAAGAGCTCTACCGTACCCATCTCGCGCATGTACATGCGCACCGGGTCGGTGGTGCGTCCGAGCTCCGCATCGAGCGCCGCGAGCGCCGCGGCTGCCTCTTCGATGGCCTCTTCGTCGGCAGGAGCTGTGGGCTCGGCGAGCAGCGACTCGGCGTCCGGTGCTTTCTCGTACACCGGGATGCCCATGTCGTTAATGGTGTTGACGATGTCTTCGATCTGCTCCGGATCGACGATCTCGGAGGGCAGGTGATCGTTGACCTGCGCATAGGTGAGGTAACCCTGGCCCTTGCCGCGCGCGATCAAAAGCTTCAGCTGCGACTGCCGATCCTCGGGCATTACCGGGGCACGGCCGATGCCGAGCGGCCGCTTGTCGGCGGCCTGCTTGGCCGCCTTCGCGTCGGCGGCGCGCGTGACCTCGGGCGCCTTGCCGTGTGCTGCGCCCGCGCGCGCGCCCGGCGCCGCTTTCTTCGCGGTCGCGCTCTTGCCGTGCTCCTTGCCACGCGCGGCGGCAGCGCCGGCAGCGGTTTTTTCCGCAGCAGCGCCTTTCGCCGGCTTACCAGCGTGAACTGCAGGACGCTTTTTATGGCTCGTCTGGGGCTTGTGCTTGCGTGTCATGTTNNTCATGTTTTGCGGCGCGCTTAAGGGTGATGCATCCCTATGTGATGCCCAGAGGGGGTTCACTCAAGGGTGCGGAAGGCAAAGCGCGCAATTCTATTTGAGAGGGGCGAAAACGCCAAACTGAACTTAACCGCTGCGCGCATCGCGGGAGCTCAGTTTCACGATAAGTTGTTGAAATTCAACAAGTTCATTCGGTTCAAGCCCTCCTGAACGGCTCTTGGCCTCGAGCGCCTCAAGGCGCTTGCCGGCGGCCTGGTCCGAAAGCTTCACCAATGCCGCTTTGAGCTCACCCGCGGCGGCCGCCCAATCCGTCATGACCTCCTCGCGTTCGAGAAGTTTCGGCAGCGACTCTGCGCCCTCGCGTCCGGCCCAGCGCTGGATGACCTGTGCGGGAATTTGCGCCGGCCGCTCCCGCAGGTCATCGAGAAGTTCGCGCAGCAGCGCCACGCCCGGTTCCTCGCTGGCATCAAGGCCCGTGCGTTCCGCGGGCGTGACTTCCGCAGCAATGGCGGGGTAGTGCAGCAGACGCACGATCGCCTGCCGCACCAGGCCCCCGCGACCGGCGCTGATGCNNTGGTGTTGGTTTCGGCGGGGCACGGCGTGAATTCAGCCGTTTTGGGGCAGGCGCGGTCGCGGCCGGTGTGCGTGCCGCCATCCACAGCTCCTCGAGGCGCGCCGCGCTCAGGCCCACGACCTGCGCGAGGCGTTCCAGGAGCAACTCGCGGTAAACGCCTTCGGGCACCCTGGCGAACAGTGGTCGCGCGCTTTCCGCGAAGCGCGCGCGGCCGTCGGCGTGCGTGAGGTCCGACTGTTGCGACAGCTCGCGCACCAGGTATTCAGACAGTGGCAACGCGCTTGAGAGCCGCGCCTCGAATGCTTCGCGGCCTTCCTCCGCCACGAGCGTATCCGGGTCGTGCCCTTCGGGCAGGAACAGAAAGCGGATCTCGCGTCCTTCACGCGCCTCGGGCAGGGCCTGCTGTAGCGCGCGCCAGGCCGCGGCGCGGCCGGCACGGTCGCCGTCAAACGCAAACACCACATCAGTCACCAGGCGGAAGATCCGCTTCAGGTGCTCCGGCGTGGTCGCCGTGCCGAGCGTTGCTACGGCATAGTCGATGCCGGCCTGGTGCAGCCGTACGGCNNGTCGATTCCGGCCTGGTGCAGGCGCACGGCGTCCATATAGCCTTCGACGATCAGCAGACGCTTAAGGTTGGAGCGGGCGCGGCGCGTCTCGTAGAGGCCGTAGAGCTCGCGCCCCTTGTGAAACAACACCGTCTCCGGGGAGTTCAGGTACTTGGGCTCACCGGCATCGATGATGCGGCCGCCAAAGGCGATCACCCGCCCGCGGTTATCACGGATGGGAAACATGATGCGATCGCGGAAGCGATCGTAGTGCCGCTCGCCGTCGCGAATCTGGCCGCGCTCGCGTTCGACGATGAGTCCCGCCTCGGTGAGGCGCTTGCGGTCGGCGTCCTGGGCACCAAAACGCCGCAACACGTCGTTCCACGAATTCGCCGCGTAACCGAGGCTGAAACGCTCGATGGTCTCGCGGGAGAGGCCGCGCTGCGCGAGGTAGGCGCGCGCTCGCTCGTCGCCGCTTAGTGCGCTGGCGTAGTAGGCCGCGACGCGACTCATGAGTTCGTACAGCGGCTCATCGGCGCGCCGCGCGCTCGTGTCGACGCCCGCCTCCTGCGGCACTTCCAGCCCTAAGCGCGCCGCCAGCTCCTCGACTGCCTCCGGGAAAGCCAGGTGGTCATGATCCATGAGGAAGCCGAGTACCGTGCCGTGCTTACCGCAGCCAAAGCAGTGATAAAACTGTTTGTCGGGGCTCACCCAGAAGGATGGGGTCTTCTCGTTATGAAACGGGCAGCAAGCCTTGTACTCGCGGCCGGCTTTTTTCAGCTGCACGCGAGCGCCGATGATCTCCACGATGTCGGCGCGGGCGATCAGCTCGTCGATGAAGTTCTTTGGAATGCGTCCCACGGTGCGCACCAGTACACGCAGAATCGCTTACGGCCGCAAATGCGCCGCCCGCTTAGGTAAAGGAATCAGCCGAGCTTCTGCTTGATCCGCGCGCTGACCGCGCCCATGTCGGCGCGGCCCTGGGCCTTAGGCCTGACTGCTGCCATCACCTTGCCCATGTCCTTGATGGAAGACGCGCCGGTCGTTGCGATCGCTGCCGTGATGAGCTCGTCGAGTTCGGCGGGGCTCATCTGCACGGGGAGATATCCCTGCAGCACGGCGATCTCGGCGGTTTCTTTTGCCACCAGATCGGCGCGGCCGCCGCTCGCAAACTGGGTGATGGCCTCGCGGCGCTGCTTGATCATCTTCTCGAGGACGCTCAGCACCTGCGGGTCGTCGAGCGTGATGCGCTCATCCACTTCGCGCTGCTTGATGGCGGCGAGCGCCAGGCGGATGGTTGCGAGCCGCTCTTTCTCGCCGGCCCGCATCGCGCTCTTCATGTCTTCGGTGATGCGGTCCCTGAGCGCCATTACGCGCGGGCGCTCCTTAACGGGGGGTGCGCATGCCGTCGCGGGACACGCGCTTCATGTGCCGCTTGATGGCGGCCGCTTTCTTGCGCTTGCGCTCCTGCGTGGGCTTTTCGTAGAACTCGCGCCGGCGCAGCTCGGTGAGAATGCCCGCCTTCTCGCAGGCACGCTTGAAGCGCCGCAAGGCGGCGTCGAAGTACTCGTTCTCGCGAATGCGAACGCTCGGCATCGAAACCTCAAATGCTTGACCGGTAAGGAAATCTCGCCCCACGTCACGGCCTTATCAACCAGGCGGCCGATCGGGGGCGGGGGATTCTAAAGGAGCGTCGTGGCAAAGGCAAAAACCACGACATTGGCCGTGGGTGTGCCCACGGCTATTAAGGGATCGCAGCGAGCAGTGCCCGCAGGCCATCCTCGAAGCGGTCGTCGTTCGCCTCGAAGCGGCCGTCGCCGAACACCTCGGTGAGCCGCGGGAAGGCACCCGTCGCGAGCTGGGCTTTGGCGAACTGCATGTCGATCCGGGTATCGCTGGCCGTTTCCCGCAGCGCGTAACCGAACACGAAGTCGTCCACCGTCGCGAGCAGCGTGAGCTTCTGTGCCGCCGTCATGGGCGCCGCGGCGAGCGCCTCGAGACATTGCTCCATGTGGCGCATGGCATTTAGCCCCGGGGGAGCCGACAACATCGCGGCGAGTGCCCAGGGATGGCGCATGAAGAGCTTCAGCGTTCGCCGGGCGATCGCCGTCAGCGCGCGCTGCCAGCCCTTTGGCAGGGACGGCAGCAAAGCCTCGCCCAAAAGCGCGTCATCCATCACCCCGACCAGGTCGTCTTTGGTCTTCACGTAGTAATAAAGACTCATGGTTCCGACCTTGAGCTCTTGCGCTACGCGGCGCATGGAGACAGCTTCAAAGCCCTCCCGGTCGGCGAGGGCCAGCGCGACGGCGGCGATCTTCTCGCGGCTCAGGCGTGGAATTTTCTTTGACATTCGTACACTGTACCAGTATTGTGGTCGTACGATGTACGAAACATCGGTATTGATCGTCGGCGCCGGACCCACCGGGCTGACACTCGCGCTGGATCTGGCACGCCGGGGAATCCGCTTTCGCCTGCTCGAGGCCGCGGCGAGGCCCTTCGAGGGCTCGCGTGGCAAGGGCATCCAGCCGCGCACGCTGGAGATCTTCGATGATCTCGGGGTCATCGAGGCGCTGCTGGCCGCCGGTGCACCTTACCCGAAGTTTCGAACCAACTTTGGCGGGTTCTCCGTGCGTGCCGGCTCCGTCGGCTCATCCCGACCGCCGACTGAGAACGTGCCTTATCCAAACCTCTGGATGGTGCCGCAATCGCGTACCGAGGCGATCCTGCGCGAGCGTCTGCGGGCGCTCGGCGGGGAGGTCGAATTCGGTAAGGCGCTCGCGACCTTCACGCACAGCGAGCAGGGCGTGATCGCCACGCTTGCGAGCGGCGAAACAGTACGAGCGGATTTCCTGGTCGGCTGCGATGGCGGGCGCAGCACGGTGCGAAAAGCGCTTGGCCTGCCTCTGGTGGGGGAGTTGATCGATGACAAGCCCATGGTCGTGGCAGATGTCGAGATCGAAGGACTCGACCGGCGCGACTGGCATCTGTGGCCCTTCGCCAGAGGCGGCATGATCGGCCTGTGCCCGTTGCCGGGCACGGCGCTCTTCCAGTGCATGTCGCAGGCCAGCACCGTGGCCGCGGGCCTCGAGCACGCGGTGCATGAGCTCACGGGGCATCGCGTCCGGAGTATTGCCTGGAGTTCAACCTACCAGCCGGCCGTGCGCATGGTCGATCGTTACCGCGTCGGGCGCGTGTTCCTGGCAGGGGATGCCGCTCACCTGCACCCGCCTTCAGGGGGCCAGGGACTCAACACCGGCGTGCAGGACGCCTACAACCTGGGCTGGAAGCTCGCGCACGTTGTTCGCGGTGCACCTGAGGCCCTGCTCGACACCTACGAAGCCGAACGCCTGCCGATCGCCGCGGCGGTGCTGGGCTTGAGCAAACGCCTGTACCAGACACGCTCGATCAAGCGCGGTGACGCGACCAACCAACTCGCCTTGCACTACCGGACGAGCTCCCTGTCTTCGGGCGTCACGCTCGGAACCCTGCATCCCGGTGATCGCATGCCCGATGCGCGGCTCGCTGACGGCAGCAGACTGTTTGATCAATTGCGTGGTCCTCACGCCACCGAGCTCGTTACGCCCGAGGAGCCGCGGATTCTCATTCGTCCGGACGGCTACATCGCGCACATCGGCGCGGCCCATTGCGCCGAGTATGCGGGCGAGCCCACGCATCACACCTCGGGTGCACTGTCGCAGTTCACCTGCTAGCGGCGACAGGTCCGCACTCACTCTCGCGCACCGCGTTCGACAACCCCGACGCTTTAGCCGTGCGGCTGCTGGTCTGCCGATTGCGCAAACCTGCCCGAGGCGTCAGAGAAGACGATTTCGACACGCCGGTTCTGCTGCCGCCCCTCGGGCGTGTCATTGGTTGCAACCGGACNNGCGCTCACGCGGTCCGCTGAGACTCCACGATGCATGAGTGCGCCGGCGACGGCGTCCGCACGCCGTTCCGACAACGCGTCGTTGTACTGATCCGATCCGCGGCTGTCGGTGTGACCTTCAATCATCACGCGCGCGTGAGGATTACTCTGCATAAAGGTCGCCAGCCGATCGAGGGCCAGATCGGCACCGGGCTTGAGAGTTGACTGCCCGGTGTCGAACAGTACGTCACCGAGCGTCACGATCATGCCTCGGTCAGTCTGTTTCGCCTGCAGTGCCGCCAGCTCCGCCTGCGTCGCGACGAGTTTGGCCTTGGCAGCATCAGTCTCCTGCTCGCGCGCGTCCAGCAGCACACGGTTACGCTGTTCCGCGGCGCGCGCGACTTCCTGACGGGAGCGCGCCTCCTGCACGCGCGCCTCGCCCGTCTCGGCATGCCGCTGCGCGAGGTACGCCAGGTGATCGACTTCGGTCGCGGGCCGGTTCTGCGCAAGCGCGGTCTCAGCCTCCTGCAACCGTGTCCGCGCCGCCTCCAGGTCTTTCGCGGCGGACTGCTGGGCGAGCGGATCCTGGGACAGGGTCTGGATCACGGCACGTGCCTGGTCCACGCGATCGCTACGCTGGGGCGCAGAGGCGCACGCGGCAAGAAGCGCCGCGATGGCCACTGGGATAAGAGTGTTTTTCATAAAAAATGCTCCTGGTTCGGTCACTGCTGCGGCGGCGGCGGCGGTGGCGGCAGGGCAGTCCCAGCATCGGCGTCACGCTGCGTTTCCTGCCGGAGGGCATTGTTGCCGCGCGTCACTTCTGTGGCGGCGTGCTGCTCCGCTGCGGCAGACGCACGCGCGGTCGCCAGATCAGCATCAGCCGCTGCAGACTCCGCGTCCGCGCGAGCCTCGTTGTACTTCTTCGCGCTATCGTTGCGCTCGGCACTAGTGAGCTCGTCATGGGCGCGTTGGACATCGGCCGCGGCGTAGCGCTGCGCATCGGCCTTATCGGCCTGATCCACCAGCGTGCGCGCCTTCGACATCTCCTCGCGCGGCTCAGGCCCCTCGCTCGCGCAGCCGCTCGCGAGCACACACGCAAGGGCGGCCGCGGAAATTAATACGGTGCGTACCAATAACATGTTGCCTCCCAGGGCCATTTGGGGCCTTTGACTGCCAGGGAATTATGGCGCGGCCCACCGCAGTAGCGGTGTCAGAGATCGCCTGCTCCGCGCGCCTCTTGCGCTCAAGGCGGTGTCAGCGATGTCCTACTCCAAAGCGCATGCGTGTCCTCGCCCTGGAGTCCTCCCACGCATATCCTGGCCCGCGGCTGGAGCCAGAGTGCGCTTACGGGCTGATGCCTTTTTTGGCGGCTTCCGCCGCAATCCCGGGCCGCAGCGCGGTGGCCGCGGCGATATCCGCCTGCCCCGCCGTGCTGTCACCCTTGCGGAGTCGGGCCAGACCCCGACCGTACAGCGACCAGGCGAGGTTCGGTTGCAGGCGCAGTGCCGCGTCGTAGTCCGCGATCGCTTTGTCGTAGTTGCTGCGTCGCAGGTACACGAGTCCCCGGCTGCCAAAGTACGCGGCCGTATCGGGCCTGAGCCTCAGGGCGGTATTGCAGTCGGCGAGAGCCTCATCGAGCTCCTGTCCCCACTGCGCCCGCGCCCAGCAGCGCAAGTTCATGGCCTCGCTCATATGCACGTCGTCGCGCGAGCGTGCGTCGATCCACTTCGAGTACTGGGCCACCGCGGCGGCGTGTTGCCCGGCGTTTTCATACAATTCGCCCATCGCGAGGCGCTCCGGGGCTTCCTTCGGCGCCACGCGATCCGCCGCATCCACGTCTGCCGTCACCGCGGCCACTGAGCCATCGCGACGCGCCCGCAGTGTGGCGCGCGCGATCAGGGACGGCACATCGTCGGCCTTGAGCTTGATGGCCGCGTCGAAATCGGCGAGCGCCAGGTCCGGTTGCCGGTTGCCCACCAGGGCAAGTCCCCGTTGGTAAAAGTAGCTCGCCTCGGTCGGTGCAAGTTCGCACGCGCGGCTGAGGTCGGCTATGGCTTGTGTGAAATCACGCCTGGCGGCGAAGGCCGTGCCGCGTCGGGCGAAGCCGGCGGCGTCGCTGGGCTGATCGTTCGTGTCGGCTGCCGGCGCCGCTGCTGCGGCTGGTGGGCTCTCGGGCCTGTGCGCAACTGCAAGATTGAATACCGGGCCGCCGTTGTAGGTGAAGTAGAGCTTGCTCTGGCTGTTGGCCACGTAGATGCGGTGCGACAGGAAGAAGTCCGCGCCGATCAGCATGTCGATGTCGAGCAGGTCCAGTTCGCCGACGCGCAGCCTGGTATTGCGGATCTCCTCGTCCCCAATCTTGAAACTCTGAAACGGCGCAATCCAGGATTTTACGACCCGGGTCCCGACGCCCCAGGTTGAGCCTCCTGCGACCACCCCGCTGCTGTCGGGGGCAACACCGGCGCGTTTTGCGGCCGCGAGCGACAGGAAGGATGCCTGGGCGCCCGTATCGAATTCGACCTGGATCTTGCTGCCATTCAGATAGGCGACGCCTCTGGTGGCGGGTGCCTCCCGTGACACAGTCCGGATGTCGAGTACCGAAACACCCTGGGCGGTCGCCTTCGCCCAATAAGCCAGCGGCAGGCTGTTGCAGTCAAGCGGTCGCATGAGCCGGATGACGCCGTTTGCCAGGTCGTACTCGACATCTGCGACCCGGAACACGTTCTGGCCAAGGAGACCAACCGCCTCGCCGCCCAGATCGTTACCGAGGACCACAAACGTCACATTCGGGTACGTCTGTCCCCAGATGCTGAAGGCCTTGACCGTGGTGAGCGATGCCTGCGCTTTCCCGCCAACTCCCCGCATGTCTAAGTCATGTGACGAGTCCAGGTGTAGTTTGAACGCCGCCGCGGCCGCGGGCGTCAGCGAATTGAAGAACGCGCCGCTGTCGGCGATGAATAGGGCGTCGGTGCCGTTGATGCTCGCGTGGACCATGGGGCGCATGCCGCTCATGGTGACCGGAAGTTCAGCGAGCCGGGCCAGGTGGCAGTCAGCTGCTTGCAGCGGCGGCCCGCCGGGGGTCGCCAGCGCGAGGATCACCAGGAACGTGCGCCACGGTGCGCCATGCCTGCGCGGGGCTGGCCCAGCGGTCGTGACTCCCCCCAAAAGTCCTGCGCTCCGGGACATCCTGAGGCTCACACTACAACATTGCTCAAACGCTGTGGATGTTGGCGCCGCAGCCGGTGTAATTTTCTCCCATGCGTGTGCTCGCGATCGAATCCTCCTGTGACGAGAGTGCAGCGGCGGTGCTGGATGCCGACGCGGGCCTGCTCGCGCATGAGCTCTTCAGCCAGGTGGAATTGCACCGCGCCTATGGGGGTGTGGTCCCCGAACTGGCTTCGCGCGACCACGTACAGCGCCTGCTGCCACTCGTCATGAGCGCTCTCGCGGACGCGCACACCACGCCAGCCGAGCTGCATGGGGTTGCCTATACGGCAGGTCCCGGCCTCATCGGCGCGCTTCTGACCGGAGCTTCCCTGGCACGCAGCCTCGCGTACGCCTGGGGCATCCCGGCCATCGGCGTGCACCACCTCGAGGGACACCTGCTGGCGCCGCTCCTGGAGAAGGACACGCCACCCTTCCCGCACGTGGCGCTGCTCGTGTCGGGCGGGCATACGCTGCTCATCGAGGTGGCCGCCATCGGTCGCTACCGTGTGCTCGGCGCGAGCCGGGATGATGCGGCCGGAGAAGCGTTCGACAAGACCGCCAAGCTCCTCGGGCTGCCTTACCCGGGCGGCCCGCAGCTCGCGCAACTGGCCGTGCACGGCACTGCGGGCGCCTTTACGTTTCCGCGGCCGATGCTGGATCGCGCCGGCTTCGAGTTCAGCTTCTCGGGTCTGAAGACCGCGGTGCTGCACGCCGTGCGGGGACGCACGCTCACCGACAGCCTGCGCGCCGATGTGGCCCGCGGTGTCGAGGAGGCGATTGTCGCGACGCTCACTGCCAAGGCGCTGCGCGCGCTCGAATTCACCGGGCTCGGCGCGCTGGTGGTGTCCGGCGGCGTGAGCGCCAATCGCGCCCTGCGCGAGCAGCTGACGGTGGCCCTTGAAGCGCACGGCGGGCGCGCCTATTTTCCGCGCCTCGAGTTCTGCACCGATAATGCGGCGATGATTGCGGTCGCGGGATTGAAGCGCCTGCAGGCCGGACAACACGACGGGCTCGCCATCCAGGCGCGCGCGCAATGGCCGCTCGAGTCGCTGCCGCCGGTGGCGGCCTGAGCGCATTCGATCTTTAAAGAGAATTTATGACCCAGGCAAGTTCTGACGGCGACCGGATCTTTCTGCACGGACTCACCATCGAGTGCGTCATCGGCTTCATCGACTGGGAGCGGCGGGTNNGTGGATCTGGAGATGCCGGTCGATTGCCGGCGCGCCGCGCTTTCCGATTCCGTGGCCGACACGCTCGACTACAAGAAGGTGTCCAAGCGCGTGCTGGCCTTCGTGTCGGCTTCCGAGTTCCATCTCGTCGAGACACTCGCGCAGCGTCTGGCGCTCGTTATTCTCGAGGAGTTCGGCATCGAGTGGGTGCGTGTCACCCTCAACAAGCCCGGGGCGATCCGCAACTCCCGTGATGTCGGGGTGGTGATCGTGCGCTCGCGCGCTGATCTGGGTCCTGGCGCCGCAGCGGCCGCGCTGCCGCGGAGCTGACACGTGCCCGCGGTTTACGTCGCCGCCGGCAGCAACATCGAGCCCGAGCGCTATCTCGCACGGGCGGTGGCGGCGCTCGGGCGCGAGTTTCCCGGCAGCCGTTTCTCTCCCTGGTATCGCAACCGCGCCGCCGGGTTCGACGGCGATGATTTCATCAACCTGGTCGCCGGCTTCGACACCGTGCTGGACCCGCCCGCACTTCTCGAGCGGCTGCACGCGATCGAAGCGCAATGCGGACGGGAGCGCGATGCGCCGCGCTGGGCGCCGCGCTCGATGGATCTGGATGTGCTGCTGTATGGCGAGCTGGTGTGTGTCTCGCCGCCGCTGACCCTGCCGCGCCCGGACCTCCTGAAGCGCGCCTACATGTTAGGACCGCTCGCGGACCTGGCGCCGGATCTCAAGCACCCGACCGCGGGCAAAACCATCGGCGAGCTGTGGCGCGAGTTCGACCAGGCCGCGCATCCGCTCGTGCGGCTACGGCGCTGAGGAGTGGGGCCGTCCGCCTGCTACCAGCCGATG
>PMHN01000061.1 GCA_003156695.1 Gammaproteobacteria bacterium | reverse complement strand
GTGCGGGCGATGCAGATCATCGACGAGCTGGAGCCGGTGAGCCGCGGCCTGTATGGCGGTACGGTCGGGTACTTCGGCGCGCGCGGCGACATGGACCATGCGATTACCATCCGCACGCTGGTCTTCAGGGGCGATGAGTACAGCTACCAGGCGGGCGCCGGTATCGTCGCGGACAGCGTGCCGCAAAGCGAGCACGAAGAGGTGTTGGCCAAGAGCGCGGCCATGGCGCGCGCGCTCGAACTCGCGGGGGAGGGGCTGTGACGCCGCGGTTGCTGCTGATCGACAACTACGACTCCTTCACCTACAACCTGGTGCAGGCGTTCCTGGTGCTGGGTGCCGAGGTCAGCGTCTATCGCAACGACGCGCTTAGTCCCCACGAGGCGCTCGCGCTCGCGCCCTCGCACCTGTGTATCTCACCGGGTCCGGGGACGCCGTACGATGCGGGCGTGTCCATGGACATGATCCGGGCTTTCGCCGGCCGCATCCCGGTGCTGGGGGTGTGTCTCGGGCACCAGTCGATCGTGGAAGTGTTCGGCGGCAAGGTGGTGCGTGCGGGACGGCTCATGCACGGCAAGACCTCGCTGGTGCGCCACGACGAGCGTACGCTGTTCGCCGGGCTCCCGCAGCCATGTGAAGTGGGGCGTTACCACTCACTGATCGCGGCGCCCGCAGCGCTGCCGCAGGTTCTGGAAGTGAGCGCCCGGACCGCCGAAGGGGAAATCATGGGCGTGCGCCACCGCTCACTTGCCGTCGAGGGCGTGCAGTTCCATCCGGAAAGCATCCTTACCCCCGAGGGCCCGCATCTCCTTGAGAACTTCCTGCACTACACGGCCGGTGAACGCGCCAGCGTGACCGGCGGCGAAGCGAGCCATGTCCGCTCCACGTGAACTGCTGCAGCAGCTCTGCGAGCGGCGCGATCTCTCGCAGGCGCAGGCGGAAGAACTGCTGGCGCAGCTTACCGACCCCGGGATCGCACCCGCCATGGCCGGCGCGCTGCTCGCCGCGCTTTCGACCAAAGGCGTAGTGGCTGAGGAGCTGCGGGGCTTAGCGCAGGCCATGCGCCGGCTGGCGCTTCCCACCGGGATTGCCGCGAATCTGCGCGCCATCGACATCGTCGGCACGGGCGGGGATGCCTCGGGGAGTTTCAACATCTCCACCGGCACGGCGCTCCTGACTGCCGCCTGCGGCGTACCGGTGGTCAAGCACGGTAACCGCTCAGTCTCGGGCCGCTGCGGCAGCGCCGACATGCTGCAGGCGCTCGGGATCAGTATCCCGGCGGACGCGCCGGCTGCGGCGGCGTGTCTTGCCGCCACCGGCTTCACCTTTCTCTTTGCGCCTCATTATCATCCCGCGACGCGGGCGCTGGCCCCGATCCGCGCCGCGCTCGGGGTACGCACGGTATTCAACATCCTGGGCCCGCTGGTAAATCCCGCTCAGCCGCCCCTGCATCTCATCGGCGCGTTTAGCCTGGACGTCGCGCGGCTGATGGCCGATACGTTCGCCGGGCTACCTATCGAACGCACCTTCGTCGTACATGGGGCCGAGGGTTGGGATGAGCCCACGCCGATCGGCCCGTTCACAGTGTTTGACGTACGGCCCGGACGGGTCGACGCGGGCCTGCGGTCCCCCGCGGACTACGGACTTAAGCCCTGCACCGCCGCAGATCTCGCCGGTGGCGATGCGCAATGCAACGCCCGGGCGCTGCAGGCGGTGCTGTCCGGCGAAGATCGCGGGGCGCATCGGGATTGCCTGCTCCTGGGCACGGCGCTCGCTCTTGAGATTGCCGGCGAGACGCAACATCCCCAGGAGGGCATCGCGCGAGCCTCGGCCGCGATCGACAGTGGCGCCGCGCGGCACCTCCTGGAGGCGCTGCGCGAACAGCGGCCGGCAGCGTCGCCTGCGGAGCACTCCGCGTGACGGCGTTTCTTGAGGAAATGGCGGCCGGCAGCCGCGAGCGTGTGCGCATGGCGAAGCTCGCGTGCCCGCAGGCCACACTCGAGAGTCAGGCCCGCAATGTGCGGGCACCTTCCCGATTGCAGCTCGACGTTTCCGGCTTTGATCTCATCGCGGAGCTGAAACTGCGCTCCCCGTCGGCAGGTCCCTTGAGCTTATACGGCGAGAACCTCGAGCGACGCGCCCTGGCTTACGCCAGCGCGGGCGCCGCCGCCGTCTCAGTGCTTACGGAACCGAGCCGCTTTGACGGGAGTCTCTTGCACCTGAAGAGTGCCGCAAGCGCTCTCGCGCCGCTCGCAGTTCCCGCCATGCGTAAGGACTTTCTCGTCGATCCGTACCAGGTGCTGGAAGCGCGCGTCGCGGGAGCAGGCGGTGTCTTGGTGATCCTGCGCCTGCTGCCGCGTGCTGACCTCACCGCCCTTCTCGACTGCGCCAGGGACCTGGGTCTCTTCGTGCTCCTCGAAGCGTTCGATGCCAACGACATCGCACTCATGCAGGAGCTGATCGCCGGGCACCGCGGCAGCAATCAGCTGCTGGCCGGCGTGAACTGCCGTGATCTCGCAACGCTTGAGGTCGTGCCTGAGCGCCTTACCGACCTGGCGCCGCTGCTGCCGACCTCAGTGCCGCGCGTTGCCGAAAGCGGCGTCATGTCGGTGGCGGAGGCCGGCCGTGTCGCCGCGGCCGGTTATGACCTGGCGCTCGTCGGCAGCGCCCTCATGCAGGGCAAGGACCCGACCGCGCTGGCGGGCGCGCTGCTGGCGGCGGGGCGCGCCGCGCGCAAGGTGGGCTAGATGTGGATCAAGATCTGCGGCATGACGACCGCGGCGGCCGTGGCCGCAGCCCTCGAGGCGCGCGTGGATGCGATCGGCTTTGTGTTCGCGCAGTCTGCGCGGCGCCTCAGTGCACAGCGGGCGTACGAGCTGGCCGCCCCCGCCCGCGGCCGCGTGCGCTGCGTGGCGGTGACGCGGCATCCGACGCAGTCAGCCCTGGATGAAATCCTCGCCGCCTTCAAGCCGGATATCCTGCAGACGGACGCGGGGGATCTGCAGAGGCTGCGCGTGCCCGCCGCCATTGAGTTGCTGCCGGTGATGCGCGCCGGCGAGCCGCTGCTGGAAACGCTGCCGCAGCGGATATTGTTCGAAGGGCCTGTCAGTGGCGCTGGCATCGCCGCGGACTGGCAGGCGGCGCGGGGGTTCGCGCGTCGCACACAGGTTGTGTTGGCCGGAGGCCTGAACAGCGACAACGTGGCCGCCGCGATTGCTGCGGTACGTCCCTTTGGTGTCGACGTGTCGAGCGGCGTCGAAGAGCGGATCGGGATCAAGAGTGCACCTGCGATCACGCAGTTTGTGATGAGCGTGCGTGTCGCGCTCGCACCGGCGGCCAGGTTGAGCGGGGATTCCTCATGAGTACACCGGTTTCATCGCCCGATGCGGCGCGTCTGCTGGCGGAGCTGATCGCGGGCCGCTTCCCGGATGAGCGCGGCCGCTTCGGCCCCTTTAGCGGACGCTATGTTCCCGAGACGCTCATTCCGGCGCTCGATCGGCTCGAGCGCGGCGTGCGTGAGCATCTGCACGCGAGCGACTTCCAGGCGGAATTCAAACAGCAGCTCACGGGTTGGGTCGGCCGTCCCACCGCACTGACGTTTGCCACGCGTCTCTCGCAGCGCTGGGGCGCGAAGCTGTGGCTGAAGCGCGAGGATCTCGCCCACACCGGCGCGCACAAGATCAACAACGCGATCGGTCAGGCGCTGCTGGCGCGCAGGCTCGGCGCGAAACGCATCGTCGCCGAGACCGGCGCGGGTCAGCACGGCGTCGCCAGCGCCGCTGCCTGCGCGCGCTTAGGATTGCCGTGCACGGTGTATATGGGCGCCATCGATATGCAGCGGCAGGCCCCTAACGTCGGACGCATGCGCCTGCTGGGAGCTGAGGTGGTGCCGGTGACCAGCGGCGACCGTACGCTGCGCGCGGCGATCGATGAGGCCATGCGCGACTGGGTGTCCGATCCCACCGATACTTATTATCTTCTGGGCTCGGCCGTGGGGCCGCACCCCTATCCGTACCTGGTGCGCGAACTGCAGGCCGTCATCGGCCGCGAGGCGCGCGCGCAGATGCTCGCCGCGACCGGCGCACTGCCGGATGCGCTCATCGCCTGTGTCGGCGGGGGCTCGAATTCCATCGGCGCCTTTCACGCCTTCGTCCCCGACGCCGCGGTCGAGATCATCGGCATCGAGGCCGGCGGACGCGGCGCCGGGCTGGGTGAGAATGCGGCGACGATTGCGCACGGCCGGCCTGGCGTCCTGCACGGCACTTACTCCATGCTGCTGCAGAACGAAGACGGTCAGATCCAGGAGACCCATTCGGTCTCCGCGGGGCTCGACTACCCCGGCGTGGGGCCGGAGCACGCGCTGCTGGCGGCGATCGGACGCGTCAGTTATGAGACCGCGAGCGATGCAGAGGCGCTCGAGGGCGTGCGCTCTTTGAGTGAGTGCGAAGGCATCCTGCCCGCGCTCGAAAGCGCGCATGCGCTCGCGGGCGCGAAGCGCTACGCGCAGGCGCATCCGGGACGCACCATTCTCCTGTGTCTCTCGGGACGCGGCGACAAGGACNNCGCAGCAGACGTGAGCCCGCGCGAGCGCATCAGCCACGCGATCCGCAGCGCCGCTGCGCAGGGCGAGCCCGCGCTGGTGGCGTATCTCACCGCGGGGTATCCCAGGCGCGAGCAGTTTCGTGAGCACGTGCGCGCACTCGCATCCGCAGCCGAGGTGGTCGAGATCGGCGTGCCCTTCACCGATCCCATGGCGGACGGGGTGACCATCCAGCGCGCGAGCCTCGCCGCGCTCGCGCAGGGCGTGAGCCTGAAGTGGATCCTCGCCGAGCTGGCAGCGGTGCGTGACATCAAGGCCCCGCTCATACTGATGAGCTATCTGAATCCCCTGCTCGCGTTCGGTCTCGGGCGTCTCGCGCAGGCGGCAGCCGACGCAGGCGTAGCAGGGTTCATCGTGCCGGACCTGCCGCTCGATGAAAGTCAGGAGTTGCGTGCGGCGCTGGATGAGCGGCAGATCGCGCTGGTGCAGATGGTGACCCCGGTGACCGAGCCGCAGCGCCTGAAGCAACTGTGCGCCGGCAGTCAGGGATTCGTTTACGCCGTGACCATGACCGGTACGACCGGCAAGAGCGTCGCGGTGCCGGACGAGGTGATCGGTTATCTGGACAACGTACGGGCGAATGCGAAAGCCCCGGTATGCGCGGGCTTCGGCATCCGCAGCCGCGCGCAGGTCGAGCGGCTGCGCGGCCATGTCGATGGAGTGGTGACCGGCTCGGCGCTGGTGGAGGTGTTGGAGCGCGGCGAGGATCCTGCGAGGTGGCTGCAGGAGCTGCGCCGACCCACTCGGGTCCGGTGATGACGCCTGGGAATGTTCACAAACGACCGAAGCATTGCGTCTGCTTTGCCCGCGCCGCATCCTAAAGCGCAAACCGTATGAAGACCCTGACCATCGCCAGCCGTTTCTGTGGACCGCCGACCTCGTCCAACGGGGGCTACTTCGTCGGCATGGTGGCGTCGCTTGCCGCGCGCCGCGTGAGCGTGCGGCTGCTCAAGCCCCCGCCGCTGGATACCGAATTCACCGTGAAAGAGCTGCCGGACGGCGGGCTGCAGGTTCTGAACGCAGATGATCCGATCGGTGAAGCGCGCCCGGCAAGCCTGCAGCTCGATGTCAGGCCGGCACCGGAGTACCTGCAGGCGCTGGAGGCGTCACGACGTTACGCGGGCTTTCGCAGCCATCGCTTTCCGACCTGCTTTGTCTGCGGCACGCAGCGCACGCGCGGCGACGGCCTGCGCATTTTCGCGGGCCCGCTGCTCGAGCGCGGCGTGGTCGCCGCGCCCTGGGTCCCGGACGCATCCCTCGACCGGGGCGATGGCAAGGTGTCCCCGGAGTTCATGTCGGCCGCGCTCGATTGTCCGGGGTACTACGCCGTTGCGCCCGATGACCGGATGATGTTGCTCGCGGAGCTCACGGCACACGTGGATCGCCTGGTGCACGTCGACTCCTCCTGCACCATCGTCGGGTGGCACGTCGGGTCCAGCGGGCGCAAGCACGAGGCGGGAACTGCGATTTTCGACGGCAAGGGTGTGTTGTGCGCGAAAGCGCGCGCGCTGTGGATCGAGCCGCGCAGCGCAGATGTTACGGCGGCGTGAGACGCCGTCCGCAGGGTCAGCCGCGCACCAGCCGCATCATTCCTTCCGGGTAGCGGGCACCGGCGGAAACGCCGGCCGGAAACACGGCATCGATCTCTATGAGCTCGTCATCCGTCAGGCGCACCTCGAGCGCGCCGAGATTCTCGTCCAGGTTACGCAGCCTTCTCGTGCCCGGAATGGGCACGATGTGCTCGCCTTGCGCCAGCACCCACGCGAGTGCCAGTTGCGCGGCTGAGCAACCCTTATCGGCGGCCAGCGTCTTCACCTTCTCGACCAGCTCGAGATTCGTCGTGAAGTTCTCGCCCTGGAACCTGGGGCTCATGCGGCGGTAATCATCCGCTGCGAAGTCATCGGGGCTCTTGAGGGCGCCGGTGAGAAAGCCGCGCCCGAGGGGACTGTAGGGCACGAAGCCAATGCCGAGGCGCTCGCACGCCTCGAGCGCGCCTTCCTCAGGATCGCGTGTCCACAGCGAGTACTCGCTTTGCAAGGCCGTGATCGGATGCACTGCGTGCGCACGTGCGAGTGTCTGCGGCGAAACTTCCGAGAGTCCGAGGTGGCGCACCTTGCCGGCGCGCACCAGTTCAGCCATCGCGCCCACCGTCTCCTCGATCGGCACCTGCGGATCGGCACGATGCAGGTAGTACAGATCGATGTGCGCTACGCCTAAACGCTTGAGGCTGTCCTCGCAGGCCTGTGCGACGCGCGCCGGTTTGCCGTCAACCACCCGCGCCGCAGGGTTCTCCAGATCGCGCACGAAGCCGAACTTGGTGGCGATGAACGCCTCAGAGCGCCGGCCCTCGAGTGCGCGGCCGAGAAGCTCCTCGTTCGTGTACGGCCCGTACATGTCCGCGGTGTCGAACAAAGTCACGCCACGATCCAGCGCGTGATGCAGGGTCGCGATCGACTCTGCGTCGGAGTGGCCGCCGTAGAACTCGCTCATGCCCATGCAGCCGAGTCCCAGCGCGGAGACCGTGGGGCCCTTAGGCCCAAGCTTGCGTGTTTGCATGCGTGGATTGTGCGCCCGCGGGCGCGAGCCACGAATACTCAATTAGGGGGAGGCGCGCGAGCTTAAGCCGGTCGCGGGCAGCATGTCTGCGCTGCGCCACCCGCCGTACTTGTAATACAGCAGCGCGAGTATCGCGGACAGCACGGAAGACACCGGAAAGCTCCACCAGATTGCGTCGACCTGGTACTTGTCGAGGAAGATTTCCGCGAGCGGAAAGCGCACCGCCAGCATTTAAATCGCCAGCACGACAAGCGGCATGATGACCGCGCCGGTCGCGCGCACCACGCCGAACAACGCCACCGAGATGCCGAAGAAAATGAACGAGCCGGTCACGATGCGATTCATGTGCGAGGCGATCGTGAGCGCCGCCGACCCGGCAGGCAGGAACAGGCCGAAGACGTGTCGGTCCAGCACTTCAATCAGGGCCACGACGGAACCGGTGAGCAGCACGCTGTAGAGAACCCCGTACCTGGCGATGCGCGTGATACGCTCCCACTTGCCGGCACCGACGTTCTGCGCCGTCATGGCGGACACGCCCATGCCGACCGCGAACGCCGGCATCTGGATGTAATTCCACAGCTGCATCGCTGCGCCGAAGGCCGCGGTGGTGTCGACGCCGAAGCGGTTGACGAGGGTGATCATGAGCACCCCGCTGAGCGAGATCACCAGCATCTGGGCGCTCATCGGAATGCCCTTCTTTACCAGCGTGCCGACCACTGACCAGTCCACCTTGAGCAGCACCAGCTCGTCCTTGTGCAGGCACAGCACGTGCTTCCTGCGGTACAGATGCCGGATGAGCGCCGTGAGGCTCACGGCCTGAGCGACGAAGGTGGCGAGCGCGGAGCCTGCGATACCGAGTCGCGGGATGGGCCCGAAGCCGAAGATGAACACCGGGTTGAGCGCTATGTCGATGCCGACTGAAAGCAGCATGAAATAGAAAGGCGTCTTCGAGTCGCCGGCGCCGCGCAGCACCGCCATCACGAAGGCATACATATAAAGGAATGGCAGCGCGAGGAAAATCACCCGCATGTACGCCACCGCGAGCGGCAGCGAATCGGCCGGCGTGCTCATGGCGATGAGCAGCGGCCGGCACAAAGCCAAGCCCGTGATCGCCATGCCGATCGAAATGGCGGCGAAGAACGTCGCGCTGGTGCCCACCACGCGCTTGGTCTCGCGGATGTTGTTCGCACCGATGTACTGGCCGATGAGAATGGTGGCGGCGAGCGCTATGCCGAAGGCCGCGCCGATGAGCAGGAACATCACCACATTGGCGTTGGAGGTGGCAGTGAGCGCCGCCTCGCCGAGGTAGCGTCCCACCCAGATCGAATTCACCGAGCCGTTGAGCGACTGCAGCACGTTCGCCATCAGGATCGGGAGGAAGAACTTGAACAGCCCGGCGGGGATTGAGCCTTCGGTGAGGGTGCGTTGCATGCCTCAGCGCCACAGTCCGTACGCGAGCTTCGCGAGCCCCGCTGCCAGCAGCGCCCAGCCCAGCCACGGGTAGCCGTGGCCCGCTACCAGCCAGATCAGCCCCGCGAGCAGCAGCGCCGCCCCCAGGGTGACGGCGTCGCGCCGCCGGCCGGCGCTGCGCATCTCCTCGCGCAGCTCGCTCAAGCTCGACCCCGACACCGGCGGCTGCGAGAGCGGCGCCGTGCCCTCGCGCTGGGCGAAATGGCTGAGCGCCAGCGGCAGCGCGCGCGCGGCCTCCATGAGCTGCGGTGCGTGCGTGCGCAGGTTGCGCACCAGGGCGCCGACGCTGGTGCGCTCGCGCATCCACTCGCGCAGGATCGGGCTGGCGGTGTTCCAGATGTCCAGGTCCGGATACAGGTCGCGCCCCAGGCCCTCCACGTTCAGCAGTGTCTTCTGCAGCAAGAGCAGCTGCGGCTGGATCTGCATGTTGAAGCGGCGCGAGATCTCGAACAGGCGCAGCAGGATCCGTCCGAAGGAAATATCCTTCAGCGGGCGGTCTAAGATCGGTTCGCACACCGTGCGCACGGCGGACTCCATTTCGTCGACCCGCGTCCCGGCCGGCACCCAGCCGGACTCCAGGTGCAGCTGCGCGACCCGCCGGTAGTCGCGGTCGAATACCGCCAGGAAATTCTCCGCCAGGTAATGCTGATCGCGCGGATCGAGCGTGCCGACGATTCCGAAGTCCACCGCTGCGTAGCGCGGGTGCTGCGGGTCGTCAGTCAGCACGAATATGTTCCCGGGATGCATGTCGGCGTGGAAGAAATTGTGGCGGAACACCTGGGTGAAGAAGATGCGCACGCCGTTCTCGGCGAGCTGCGCGATGTTGGTGCCCGCGGCCTTGAGGCTCGCCATGTCGCTGATCGGCACGCCATGGATGCGCTCCATGACCATGACGTCGTTGCGACAGTAGTCCCAGAACACCTCCGGTACGTACAGAAGCTCTGAGCCCGCGAAATTGCGCTTCAGCTGCGAGGCGTTGGCGGCCTCGCGCATGAGATCGAGCTCATCGAGGATGGTCTTCTGGTACTCGGCGACGATTTCGCGCGGCCGCAGCCGTCGCCCTTCGACCCAGTAGCGCTGGGCAAGGTCGGCGAGCGCATGCAGGACCTCGAGGTCGCGCTCGATGATGGCGCGCATGTCCGGCCGCAGCACCTTGACCACGACCTCCTCGCCGCTGCGCAGGTGTGCCGCGTGTACCTGCGCGATGGACGCCGCGGCGAGCGGCGTGGTATCGAACTGCTGGAATACCTGTTCCACCGGTTGCCCGTAGGCGCGCCCGATGAGCTCGCGCGCGATGTCTCCCGGGAAGGGCGGCACGCGGTCCTGCAGTTTCGCCAGCTCATCGGCGATGTCCGCCGGCAACAGGTCACGGCGCGTCGACACGGCCTGGCCGAACTTGACGAAAATCGGTCCCAGCTCTTCGAGCGCGAGGCGCAACCGCTCACCGCGGCTTGCCTGGCGGCGGCGCTCGAACCACACCCCCGGGGAAAGGAAGAACAGGAACCGCAGCGGCCTATATAGATGAGTAGCGCGGACGTAGTCGTCCAGGCCGTGGCGCAGCAGCACCCGCTGGATCTCGACGAGCCGCACCAGGATACGCAGTTTCACGGCGTGCGCTTCGCGAGAATCTCAAGCCGCGCCTCGAGGCGTTCGAGGTCCTCGCGCACGCTGTCGACGCCGCGCAGGAACTGCTCGCCCTCGTTGCGTGGCACGAGATCCCCGCGTTCGTGCCCCAGGTACTCGGCGAGATTCGTAAGCGTGGTGGTCGCGGCTTTGCGCGTCCAGCCGGCGGTGAGATGCGCGAAGCGCGCGAGTTGATGGGCGGGGACATCGCCCAGCACGTGCGACAGGTCCTCCTCGAGGTCTGGCCGCAAGAGCTTCGCCAGTTCGCGGAACTGCTGCGCCAGTTGCGCATCCCCTGTGATCGTGACGGCGCCACGCTGCACGGCCCTTGCGGGCGCGTCGCCTGTCAACGCCAGCAAGGACAACGGGCCGCCCGCGAGCGTGGCATCCGCCGCTGCCTCGCCGCTGCTGACATCCAGGGTCGTGCCGTTTGAGGCGACGTGAAAGCGCGCCAGCTCGCCGATCTCGATGGCAACGCTGCGCCCCTTGAGCTGCGCGCACAGCTGTTGCGCGCGCGGCGAGCGCGGCAGGCCACGGTTCAGGAGGTTCGCGATGAGGTTGGTCAGCATGTGGCGGGTTGCGGCTCGCCGGTAGTACTTGTAACCGCGGTGCACCGCGACGATGCCGCCGGAAAGGTTGTGGTAACGGCAACCCTCGAGGCCCGCGTCCTGCATCATCGTGAGGAGCGTGTCCTGGTCCGGGTGCATGCGGATGGATTCTGCGAGATAGCGGTAGCTGGCTTCGTCGCCGGCGACGAAGCNNGCCGCCTTGTCGGTGACGTTGCGCAGTCCGAAGCCGATGGTGATGCAGTCGAATGCGCCGTCGGGGAAGGGCAGGCGCTCGGCGTTCGCTTGCACGCAGGCGACATTGCCTGCGTTACCGGAATCGATGAGCCGATCGCGGCCGCGCCGGAGCATTGCGGCGTTGATATCGGTGAGCACGACGAGACCGTGCTCGCCAACCTGGCGTGCGAGTCCGGCGGCGAGGTCGCCGGTGCCCCCTGCGACATCCAGCGCGCGCTGCCCCGGACGCAGATTCGCGAGCCCGAGCGTGAAACGCTTCCACAGCCGATGCGTGCCCGCCGACATCAGATCGTTCATCAGGTCGTAGTTGCCGGCGACCGAATCGAACACGCCGCGCACACGGCGCGCCTTGTCTGCGCGCGACACGCGCTGGAATCCGAAATCTGTGGAGCGATCGTCGGCCATGGTCAGGATGCAGTCATTTCACGCCTGGAGCGATTTTTTTTGCGAGACACATTCTAGACGATCGGGCCTTGCAGTCCGGACGCTTCGATGGCGGTTGCAATCTGGCTTGCGTCGCGCGCAGAATCGCCGCCGCTAAGGGGGGTCTTGCGTGCAAAGCGGGCCGGGCAGTGATGTCCGGCCCGTTTTCTATTTCGGATGAGCGCAACCGCCGGCGCGCGCCGCCGGTGCGCCCGCAGTCTCACGCGCGCACCGCTCGAGGTAGCGTGCCCATCTTTGCGCCTGCTCGCGCCCGAGTTCGTGCAGGTACTGCCACGTATAGAGCCCGGTGTCGTGTCCGTCATCGAACACCAGCTTCACCGCGTACTGCCCCACCGGCTCCACCGCCGCGATGCTGACGTTCTCCTTGCCGCGTACCAGCACCTCCTGCCCCGGCCCGTGCCCTTTGACTTCGGCCGACGGGGAGTACACGCGCAGATACTCGAACGGCAGCTCGAAGCGACTGCCGTCGGCGAAGCTCACTGCCAGCAGGCGCGAAGCGCGGCGCAGCCTGATCTCGGTGGCGACCGGTCCGGTCGTTGACATGCCACAAGCTTACCGGGCTGCTGCGGGGATAAGCGTTGCTGCAACGCAACAATTGGCGCCGCTGAGGCAGTTGCGGCGCTGTTTTGGCGTTCTGCGGCAGCCGCCGGGCGCGGCACGATCCAGCGCACGCCTCTATACTCGCTGTATTCAAGATTGCCGACGAGGGCCTGGGCGAAATGCCTGGGCACTGAATGGAACCGACCGATACTTCCCATCCGGATTACTACCATCGAGTTGTGGATTGCCAGTGGGCCTGCCCGGC
>PMHN01000172.1 GCA_003156695.1 Gammaproteobacteria bacterium | reverse complement strand
GGACTAGTTACCAGGCGCACTGCCGTTCGCAAGGAGCCAGGGGGGCGACCCTCGCTACCCACTTGAAACTGAATGAGGCGGAAGCGCTGGGACAATGCCGATTCGAACAGTTGATTGAGATGCGTCGCAACCCCGCTGACTGCGCTGCGCGCGGGACCGAGCAGCAGGACGGTGGGAACGCCGTGTTCGCTCGCCATGCAGCTACGGGTGCGTCGACTTCGGCTGAAACGCGCGGCACGTGACGATCTTGTAAACGGCACTCGCGGCGTGCTGCTCGCCGACCTGCCGCACGACACGGCGCAGATAAGTCAGATCGAACTGATCCGGCTTGACCACACAGAGCGTCAGCACGTCGCCGTCTGCGACTGAAGCCGCGTAGTTCGAGTGCGCCACGCAGCTAGAGCCCGCCGAACTCCATGAGCGGCCAGGATTGCAATCGCAAACTCTGCGGGCGCACGGTGTCGGGATTGTGTAGCGTCCGTGACCTGGGAAAAAACAAGAAAGTAAATCGGCGCCACCAGGACTAGAAACCCTGCAAGCCTGGACGCCTCGGACACCGCGCGGTGTCTGATCATTCCGACCACCTGTACGGCGCCAACAACCGCCAGCAAGATCAACCCGACCTGGACAGCTGCCGCCAGCGCGGAAATGAGCAATGTGATACCGAGCACTTGCCACCCATAACGCATTGCCGCAAGCGCTCCATGCGTATCCCAATATTGCCGCCAGCCACTGCCGTTCCGGGTCTGCAGAATCTTCACTTGTTGATCGTCAGCGAAATAGTCCACGGTAATTCGCTCGACTCCGGACTTAAACAAAAAGACTCCCGCATCGCGGACTGCGTAAATCAAGAAGGGCAGCGGGTAATGAGTGGCAAACGAGAAATAATTGAGAGTTGTAATCGCATTTTTCTGCTGAAGGTACTGGGTGGTTATCGCGCGCGTCTCATCTGGTGGCAACGTCGCCGCAATGGCCTCCACTCGTCCGTACAGATTCACTGCCAGCGAATGACCGGACTCTCCCATTCCCGGAGTTCCTGTCTCGTGCCAGACAAATACCATCCATACGAGTATGGGCGCATACGCTGCTGCTGCGAAGACAGCTGGACCCGCGCGGGGACTGTACCGACGCAACCCGAACACGACCGGTACCGGCCACAATAGGGCGACCGGCCGTATGAGCGCGGAGATTCCTAACAGCAGCCCGCTGCAGCTCAACGCCACCTGGTTGCTACGCCGCACGGCTTCGACTGTGGCCCAGGTTGAAATGACGACAAATGGCACAAACAGTGCTTCCGTGCAGAGCTGGTGTGGGAGCGCCAGAGAATGCGGCGACCCCAGGTAGAGCGCGGTGGCCAGACAACTTGCGCGAACGGACAATTCGCATCGACGCGCCAGCTGGAATACACAAATCCCGGACAGCAGCATGAGGCAAACCTGGCTGATCACCAGGGTGAATTTGCCGCCGACCAAGTAGATCACCGCCTGCGGCGCGTAGTCGCCAATGTTTCCGTGGGTGCCGAGATACGCAACGATTGCATGCCAGTTGCTGAGTCGGCGCAGCGCCTCGATGGCAGCCATCCGGACACCGGCGCGATCACCTCTTAGAAACGCGTACGGGTATCTGGCGTCGAGTATCAACAATAAGCCGTGTACCGCCGCGAAGCACAGAAGCAACCAANNAGTAAAGCCACCGCTTGCCCCGTTCGTCATCCTTGGCAGCTGGCGCAACCGCGTCGCCGATCATTCCCTTTCACCCGTTCGCAGTTCCAACACTTGTTTTCCAAAAGCAAGTCGTCGGTAAAGTTCTACGGCTAAGAGCGACACTATTGCCAGGCGACCAAGGCAAATCCGCACTAACCCCTTGATTGTATAGCGAAAGCCCCTCGACGGAAGCGACTTAAGCAGCGTACGTACAGTAATAATTTCAATTTTCATTGGAATCAGCAAAACGACCATGCTCGTGAGAACGCGAACGAACGCGTGCTTAAAAATCCTGGGACACGGGTAATTCCAGGCCACAAAATCTTCATAAAGCACTGCGAACAACAGACATCGGTCTGTGAATGAAACATTTCGAGAATCGCGAATGGCCTGCGCTGGCCGAGCGCCCGACCAGGTTGTTGTTCCCGTCCTCGGTCTCCACACCCACTGAACGCCGTTAAACGTACTCTCGAGTAGCGAGGATCGATAAGGTAGACCCAACCAAGCGGCTACTGCGCCCATTGTCTCCTCAAGATGCAAATGCAGATCTTCGAACCGAATTGCCCGCGTGCGCGATTCCATCTTCGCATGCGGCATATCGGCATAAGTCAGATGTGAGATGACATGCGCAGGACCCAGGAACCCATGAGATATAAGATAATGCTCGAACAGTCGGCCGCAGTTTGTTATCGGATCACGCACCGTGTGGATGAAGCGTGCTTGCGGAAAGTCTGCGACGAGGTACCTCGCCAATTGGGCATTCGAGCCGTGCTGCGCGTAAACGATCAATGGATGAGGGCTTGTGGGCCGCTGACCGCGCGCCACGCAGTAAACTATGTGTAGGAACAGAAAGAACGCCCGACGAGATTCCAGAAATTCTGGCGGTCGATCGCCATAAACATCGAAGAGCGCGTTGACCGCAGCGTGATAATCCGCTGCCGCGATACGATGTTCACCTTGGAAGAAGTGTTTCGAATGATCATCCAGATCTATCGCTACGAATGGATAAGCGATCAGCTTGTCGTGCAAAGACAACGACCGGTAGTGATCAAAGAATAGATAAATTGGCGTGCTGAGCTGTCCGGGAAGCATGATGACATCGTCATGGCCGTCAAGATAGCTGGCCAGTAGCACGGAGCCGCTAGTGCCACAGTTGCAGATGGCCACGGCTGTTTGCATGGCCGCAACATCGAAGCGCCGGATTTCCTCAATCTTGCTGGCTGCGAGAGCCTGCGAGGCGTTGGTTTCCTCGGCACGGAAAAAAACACGAGCGCGCTGCAACAACGGTTCTTGCGCGTGGCCCCAAGCCGGCAAAGGAGGAAGCTCGTTGCGTCCGGACGATAGTCGCTTCCAGAACCTGTGAAAGCCGTTCGAAAGCTTACCCTCAATCGGCTCACTCACACCGGCGTTTGGCAACTTCTCGGATTTTCCCAACATATCGTACAGTCAGGTTTCCGGGACCGTCGCGCGCCCACGGCCGCCGCTCATGGCGGCCTCATAAGCTTGCAGCAGCCGCGGAACCTGGTGATGCCAGGCAAGTCCGCCTTCGACCCGCTGACGTCCGATCGCGCCCATGGTTGCGCGTCGTGCAGTTTCATCGAGCAACTCGCACAGCTTCATTGCAAAGTCGGCGACATCGTTCGCGCGCGCATACAGCGAGGCCTCGCCGGCGGAGAAGCGCCCCTCCGTCAGGTCGAACTGGACGATGGGTTTGCCGAGCGCCATGTACTCGAGAATCTTGTTCATCGTGGACTTGTCGTTCATCTCATTGGCGCGATCCGGATTTACGCACACGTCCGCGGTGCTCATGATTTCCCACAGCGCAGCATCGGGAAGCCGGCCGGTGAACTCGACACAGTCGTCGACTGATAGCTGCAGGCTCAGTTGTCGTACTGCAGCAAGCTCGGTGCCGTCGCCGACGATGACAAAGTGCACATCATTGCGGCCGAGCGTCTGGCGCATGTAGGCGATTGCCTCGAGGAGCAGATCGAGGCCCTCCTGCTTGCCGATCACGCCCACGTAGCCCACGAGATGCGCTTTACCGCGGCGCAGCTCGGCGCGCGGCGGCAGCGCGCGCACGCGTGTCAGATCCGCGCCGCTGCGCACGACGAATACTTTCGCCGGCACCATGTGCCCGCGCTCGATGGCGATGCGCCGATAGGACTCGTTGGTCGCGATGCTCACATCGGCGGTGGCGAAGGTCCAGCGTTCGAGGCGGCAGAGGACCCGGTACCAGACATCGCGTCGGCCAAACTTGGCCTCGTAAAGCTCGGGATTGATGTCGTGATGATCGAATATGAAGCGCTTGCCGAACACTTTGAAAAAGCGCGCGATCAGGAAGATCGTGTCTGGGGGATTGCAGCCGTGGATGACATCGAAGCCACGCGTGAGGGCGATGCGTAGCGCCAGTCCGAACTCCATGAGGAGCGCAATCGCGTACTCGAGCCCGTAACCCAATGCTGAGGACGCCTCGACTGGCAACGCGTGCCGATAGATGTGCACGTCGTCCAGAACCTCGTGTCCTTTGTCATAACCCCGCCCTTTGGGGCAGATGATGCTGACTTCGTGGCCGTTGGCTCGCAGTGCCAGCGCCTCTTGCCAGACCCGGCGGTCAAATGGGCACGGGAGGTTCTCGACGATGATGAGAACGCGCCACTTGCCAGGCGATGCCGTCATAGTTATCCCTGGGAGGGCTGCTGCGCCGATGTCATTGTATCAGGGAGACCCGCCGCGCGTTTGCCGTGGCTCTATAATCGCCACAAGCGCATCGAACGCGAACTTAAGAGCCAGCGCAAAGCAAATCGATGTTGTGCCGCGGTCTGCATGCCGTCGCGCCCCGACCGCGGCGAATCAGCTGATGCAGCTTCGCTGGGCGCTGAGCCGTGCACGCGCGATGGGATTGCGCGAGCTGGGCTATCGGGTCGCGCAGCAGCTGCGCGCGCAGTTGGAGCGTATCGGACTTGGCCTGGCGAAACCGCTGCCGGCAGATGCGGCGCGCGGCAGGCCATGGATCGAGGTGTGGCCCCAGGACCTCGCTGTGGACACCTACAGGGAAGCGGCCGATTCCATTTTGAGCGGCACGTTCAGGCTGTTCGGGAACCGCGCGTGGCAGCTCGGATTTCCGCCAACCTGGAACCGCGACCCGGCAACGGGCACGCTTGCGCCACTTGCCTTCGGTAAGACTCTCAACTATCGCGACGCCTCAGCCGTCGGCAACATAAAGTACCTGTGGGAGCCGAACCGGCACCTCGAACTGGTGACGCTCGCCCAGGCCTGGCGCCTGAGCGGCGAGGCGCGCTTTGCCGCAGGTTGCCGCACACTCGTGGACTCGTGGATCCAGCAGTGCCCCTACATGATGGGACCCAACTGGACCAGCAGCCTTGAGCTGGCGCTGCGCCTGGTCAACTGGTCGTGCGCCTGGCATCTGCTCGGCGGCGATCAATCGGTACTGTTCCAGGACGCGGACGGCAGAGCATTCAAAGCCCGCTGGCTGACGGCGGTGCGCCAGCATTGCCATTTCATCGCCGGTCACCGCTCCTTGTATTCATCCGCCAACAATCATCTGCTCGGCGAGCTGCTCGGTTTGTTTCTCGGTGCGATGACCTGGCCGTGCTGGCCGGAGAGCGCGCGCTGGCGCGAGCAGGCGCGGCAGGATTTTGAGGAGCAGGCGCTGCTGCAGAATGGCATCGACGGGGTCAACAAGGAACAGGCGATCTGGTATCAGCACGAGGTCGCCGACATGATGCTGCTGGCGGGCCTGAGCGCGCGGGCGAACGGTGGTGACTTCGGCGCAGTCTTCTGGGGCCGCCTTGAAGCGATGCTCGATTTCATCGCCAGTTGCATGGACGTCGGCGGCCAGGTGCCGGCGTTCGGCGATTCAGACGACGCGGTGATCGTGCGCTTCAATCCGACCTGCGACTTCCAGGCGTACCAGTCGCTGCTCGCCTCCGGAGCCGTGCTGTTCGCCCGAGGCGATTTCAGGCACAAGGCGCAGGTCTTCGACGACAAGAGCAGGTGGCTCCTCGGCGACGGCGCCGCGGCGCAATTCGCGGCAATCCCTGCTGACGCTTCCGGAAAGTCCCTGCGACGACGCTTCGAGGCAGGAGGCTATTACATTCTGGGAAGCGAGTTCGAGACCGCGCGCGAGGTGCGCCTGATCGTCGATGCGGCGCCGCTCGGCTATCTGGCGATCGCCGCGCACGGACACGCCGATGCGCTGTCGCTCACCCTGTCGGTGGCTGGACGACCGATGCTGATCGATCCCGGTACGTATTCCTACCACACGCAGCAGCGCTGGCGCGATCACTTCCGCGGCACGTCGGCCCACAACACCCTACGCGTAGATCATCTGGACCAATCGGTGCCGGGCGGCGCATTTTTGTGGAACAGCCGCGCCGTCACGCGCTGCCTCGCATTCGATCTGGGCGCAGACGAGGAGCGGATCGTCGCGGAGCACGATGGCTACGGCCGTTTGGACGATCCGGTGAGACATCGCCGCGAAGTCGCCTATCAACGCGCCGCACGGCTCGTCAGCGTCACGGATCAGATTCGTTGCGCAGCGGTTCATCACATCGAGATCTTCTGGCATTTTGCCGAAGGATGCCGCTTGACGCTCGAGGGCGATGTGGCCCGGGCCGCTTGCGATGGCGTCGCGCTCGAGCTGAGATGGCCCTCACCGCTGCAGGCGCGGCTCGTGCGGGGAAGCGTAGATCCTCCCCTGGGCTGGATTTCGCACCGCTTCGACGAGAAGGTGCCGGCGTACACGCTGGTCCTTTCCGGTAGCATTGACGAAGACTGGGAGGGATTGAGTACGGTCAGAGTATCGCTCCCAGAATCCGGCTGAGGTGGCGCACGGACGTTATGTGAACCAGTATGCGGCGTCATGTAAGCTGCCGTGCGATCAGCCGGGGCAGGCGGATTACGAACCCGGTGATCAGGCGCAAGTACTTGACCGTAAAGGCGGACTTCAGTGGCACTCATAGGATTCCGCTCCACTACAGTGGCCGATGAGTCGGCGATCCTGGCCGTGCTACAAGAAGCCCATGAAACGGCGTCAGCCAGTCCCATGCTCGATCGTCGGCACCTGCACTGGAAGTACTGGGAGCCACATGAGGGCTGGCGCGGGTCCCGCTCGTACGTGCTCACGAAGGATGAGCGGATAGTCGCGCACGCCGCGGTGGTTCCCGCCACATGCGTGTGGGGAACGAATCGCATCGACATACTGCACGTGGTCGACTGGGCGGCGCGGCCGGATGCGCGCGGCGCCGGCGCCGCGATCATGCAGCACCTCGGCAAGCTGGCGGATGCCATTTTCACGTCGAACGGCAGCGCTATGGCATTTCAGTTACTGCCGTTCATGGGCTTTAAGGCGTCCACTACCACCGTAACGGATTATGTCCGGCCCGTGCGGCCATGGCTTTATTTGCGGGAGCTAGGTGCTCACCTCAGCTGGCGGCCGGCGGCAAGAAGCTTGCGCAATGCGTTTTGGGCAGTGCGGGCACCGTCCGGCACGCGCGATACGCGTCGTGCGCGGGAGATCAGTGCGGAAGAACTCGCGACCGCACGGATCCCATGGCCCATGCCCAAATACGGCAGCGCCGTGTTGCAACGCCCCTCGTCCGTGATGAGCTACTGGCTGCGGTGCCCGGCAGTGCCAATGAAGCTGTACGCTGTGGAAGCAGGTTCGAATGCCGAGGGCTATTTCGTTCTCGCATTTGCGCCGGGCCAGGCACGCATCGTCGATTGCTGGCTCGACAGCGACGCGCCTTCGGGCTGGGACGCACTGCTGAACCTTGCCGTGGAGCAGGCCCGACGACACGAGGAAGTCGCGGAAGTCACTGCGACCAGCAGCGAACCGCTCCTGGCCCACGCCCTGGAGCGCTGCGGTTTTCACGCCCGATTCTCGCGACCGCTGTTCGTGCGCGCCGCCAGCGGAGTCCGGCTTCCGGATGTCGCCATACGCGTCCAGATGCTCGACTCCGACGCCGCGTATCTACATAACGGTATGCGGCACTTCCTGGCTTGAACCGTCCCGTCGCTGCCTGCCTTGATGCGCCGGCGGCTGTCCCTCACAATGACCGACCACCATAGACAAGGCAAAGCGGCCCATGCAAGACCTGCTGCCCCGCGTTCAGAAGGCGTTTCACGCCGCGTTTGACGTGGATCCGCAATCGATCACCCTGGCCACGCAGCCGGACGACGTTCGCGGGTGGGATTCCATGGGTCACGTTAGCCTGGCAAGCAGCCTGGAGCGTGAATTCAACATAACTTTCGACGTTGACGAGCTGATGGCGATGGAGAACGTGCGCGAGATCGTCAGGATCGTGGGGGCGAAGCTCAGCCCTTCGGCTTGACATGACCCGCTCGGTCGATTGGAACTTTGCAGCCCGTCTGCTCGCCCGCGCCGAAGGCAGATCGCAGCTCACCGACGCCGCGAGCGGCGATGTGGTCCCTCCCCAGGACGTTCAGGGCGCCGTGGCACGATTCGCATCCGGCTTCTTCGCCAGCGGCTTGCGCTGCGGCGATCGGGTGTTGATCGTTTGCGATCTAAGCTTGACCAGCACTCTGGCATATCTTGGCGCCATGTATGCCGGGCTAGTGCCGGTGCCGGTGCACGAGCGCACCTGGGCGACCTCCGGGGAAGCAATATTCAACAAAACAGACCCACGGGCCATCTGGAGCCCGGCCGGCGTTGAATGCGGCTGCGCCGAGCGCCGTGGCACTACGCAACTTGCCGGCCGCCTTCGCGGGCAGCACGATGCGCCGCCTGCTGCGTGCCGCGAGGACGATCTGGCCGTCCTGATGCCGACTTCCGGTTCGACGGCACTGCCTCGAATCGTGATGGTCAGCCACGGCAACCTGATGGCCAATACCGAAGCCATCATCCGCAGCCAACGTCTCGGTGACGACGAGCGAGCCCTGCTCATTCTGCCGGTCAGTTACTGCTTCGGCGCCAGCGTGGTGCATACCCATCTCTACCAGGGCGGTGCAATCGTCTTTGATTCACGTTTCATGTTTCCCGACAAGGTGCTGCGGGCGATCGGGGAATTCGGCTGCACGACCTTCGCCGGTGTTCCGACCGCGTACAATATATTGCTGCGCCGGTCCAACATCAGGACCATTCCAGTCAAGCCGCTGCGGCGTTTCCTGCAGGCGGGAGGCGCGCTGGCGCCGGAGCACGTTGAGGAGATGCGCAGGATTGTGCCGCACGCGGATTTCTTCGTCATGTATGGTCAGACAGAAGCCACGGCCCGCATCTCCTGCTTGCCTCCGGCGCGCCTCGGCGACAAATTGGGAAGCGTCGGCGTGCCCCTCGACAATCTCAAGATCCGGGTGGTGCGCGCCGATGGCCAGGACGCCGCGGTCGGTCAGGAGGGTACGATCTGGGCGGCCGGCAAGTCGATTTGCGCCGGGTATCTCGACGACCCGGAGGCAAGCGCGCAGAAATTCCGCGATGGCTGGCTCGTAACCGAAGACGTCGGCTACCGCGACGAGGATGGTTTCCTGTGGATAGTCGGGCGTGCGAGCGAGTTCCTCAAAATGCGCGGAGTACGTGTGAGCTTCGCTGAGATCGAGGCGCGCGTCGCCACGGCACCCGGGGTCCGCGAGTGTGCTGCGGCGGCTGTGCCACATGCCGAAGCGGGGGAGGCGCTGGCGCTGTACGTCGTCGCACAAGAGGGTGCGCAGGACGTGCTGAGCGCCGTGCGGCGCCGCTTGCCGTCGGAATGGATCTGCGATTCGGTAAACCTGGTCGAGGGTTTGCCCAGGACTCCCCACGGCAAACTCGCGCGATCGCTGCTGCGTCCAGCGGCCCGCGGCCGCGAACAGTAGGCGCGCGTGCCGGAGCACCTGCCAGCCGACGTCGCTCAGCAGCTCGACGATCTTCTGCTGGGGCCGCCGTTTGCGCGCGAGCCGGGAGAGCGGCATGCGAAACTGCTTGCGGTCCTGCAGGCAGAGCTCAGTTACGCGATCGAGCGGCATGCGCCGCTGCGCCGCTACGTAGAGGCGTGGCCCGTCGACTATCGGGCCGCGCAACGAATTACGGATTTGCCGTATCTGCCGGTGGGGGTGTTCAAGGCGGATCCGCCGCTGGCACTGGTATCCGCGGACGCGATCGTGCGCACGCTCGCCTCGAGTGCTACGACCGGGCAGANNCCAAGCCGCGTGGTGCTGGACACCGAGACGTCGCGTCGGATGGTCAAGGGTGTCACGAGCATCATTCGCGACTTCATCGGGCCGATGCGCCGTCCCTACCTCGTGATCGACACGCCGGAGAGTCTGGTCGGCGGTGCTCAACTGGGGGCGCGCAGCGCGGCGATTCAGGGTCTGCGGAGCTTCGCGACGGACATCACCTGCTGCCTGAAGAGTGACGCCGACGGCCAACTGAGGCTCGACGAGCGAGCTTTACTCGCCTTTGCCGAGCAGGTAGGAAACGCGGACGCCCTTGTCTATGGCTTCACCTACGTTATCTGGCAGTATTTTGTGTTGCCGCTGCGGGCGAGGGGCATCACGTTGCGCATGCCGAATGTGCGGCTCCTGCACAGCGGCGGCTGGAAGCGCCTGCAGGATCAGGCGGTTCCACGTGAGACCTACGCTGGCGGCGTCGCGAGCGTGTTTGGTTGCACTGCAGAGCGGATCGTGGATTTCTACGGCATGGTGGAGAATGTCGGAATCATCTATCCGGACTGCGAGCACGGTAACAAGCATGTGCCCGCGTTTGCCGAGGTCATCGTTCGCGATCCATTGACCCTCGAACCCGTGCAGATCGGGGCGCAAGGCCTGGTGCAGGTGTGCAGTGCGCTGGCGACCAGCTTTCCGGGCTTCACGGTCCTGACCGACGACATCGCTGAGATCGTCCGCTACGACGGCTGCCCGTGTGGGCGACGCGGCACCTGTTTCCGGTTCGTAAAACGCGTGCCGAAGGCTGAAGTCAGGGGTTGCGGTAACATCGATACGCTGCGACAGCGGGCGACCGCACTCTGAGCGAGCGATGTCAGAGCTCATCCGCATCGTAGACTCGCCGAGTGAGATAGCCGCTGCCGCGCAGCGCCTGCGCGAGCGTGTGGGGCTACGCGAGTTGACTGCGCGTCGTGTGATAGAGGTTCTCGAGCGCTGGGGTACGGCTCTGCAGGGGCCGGCGCTCGACACCATCCCGGGGGTGCCATTTCTGCGCCTGTGGTTGCGACGCGGGACGCTCGAGCCGATCGTGGCCCGAGAACTGGGGTCCAGCGCCCTGGACGGCAATTGGTGGAGCGAGCGCGGCGGCCACCTGCGGACCTTCCCGCTGGGGGTAGTCGGCCATTGNNCAAGGCGCTGCTCGACAAACTGCAGGAAATCGACGTGGAGGGCGTGCTCACGGAGCGCGTCTTCATGGCGGCTTTCGACCACGAACGGCTGGATCTGCAACGGGCAATGGCCGCTTCCGTAGACGGTGCGATGATCTGGGGTGGTGAGGAGGCCGTCACCCAGATCCGGGCACTGCCCTTTCCCCATTGGGCGCGGCTGGCAGTCTTCGGTCCGCGCCTGTCTGCCGCCGCNNGCCGCAATGGATGGGGAATGCTGGGGCGACGAGGATGAGCGCCAGGCGTGGTGCCGCCGCATCGCGCGCGACGTATGGCAGTTCGATCAACAGGCATGTTCGTCACCACAGACCTTGTTTCTCGAACGGCGCGACGGCTGCGATCCGGGAGCGTTTGTCGCGGCGCTGGCCGCGGCACTGGAAGCGGAGAACCGTGCCCATCCGCGTCGGGATATACATCCGGCCCTGACCTCGGCGATCTGCCTCGCGCGCGCCTCCTGGCTGCTCAACGGTGCGGCGCATCGCGCTCTGTTTCCGCTGACTCCCGATTGGACGCTGCTCATCGGAGCCGGTGCGGATATACCGCAACCTACGCAGGGCAGAACGCTTAGCGTGCTACTGGTCGAGGACCTGTCAGAGCCGATCGCAAGGTTTGGTGGCGCGGTGCAAACGCTGGGGTTGGGCGTGAAGAACGCAGCCAGGGAGGCCGCCCTGGCCCGCGCGGCCGGCCACAATGGAGTGGACCGGATCGTGAAACTGGGTGGCATGCACGTTTTTGGCTCGCCGTGGGACGGCTCCGATATGATCAGGCCCATGGTCCGCCTGGTCCGTCATATGCCATCGAATAGCGGCTAGACAATCAACCGTAAAGGCCGACGCACCTGTGAAAAACGCCGAGGCATTCCTGGTGGCGCTGGAGCGCAGATCGAAATTACTCGCGCCACGCGCGATTGCCACGTTCGCTGCAAACCGCGAGCTGTGCTCCTGGCTCCTCGATCCGCTGGCGAGGTGGGCGGAGGCCGCCTACGGCGAGAAGGCTTTTGAGGACGCAGCACTCGGCTACGTCAAGTACTGTCTGGGCGTGGCCCAGGCTCAGGCGATCTACGAACGTGCCGGCCGATACACGCCAGAGTCGATGCCCGAGATCACTTCGGGCGTCTATGAGGACGCAGGCTACATGATCCCCTACATGTGGGCGGCGATCCTGATTTACGCCTTCTGGCCATCAATGATCAGCCATCTCGCGCTCTTTCGGCATGAGTTCCTGCGGCAACTGCCAGCCGATGCCGCGGTACTCGAGCTCGCCTGCGGGCACGGGGTGTTAAGCCTGCTGGCTGCCGAAGAGCGACCCGATATCCGCGTAACCGGCCTCGACATCAGCGCACCGGGCGTAGCCGTAGCAAACCGACTGTGTACCGCCTCCGGGCACTCCGGCCGGGTTCGCTTCGGCGTCGCCGATGCGCTGCAACTCGACAAGGCGCAGCAGCCGGGTGCTTACCAGGGCATCATTTCGGCGATGCTGGCCGAGCATCTGCCGACGCCGGCGCCGCTGTTTCCGGCAATCGCGCGGCAGCTGGCGCCCGGCGGCCTGGTGTTCTTCAGCGTCGCGCTGGAATCCGCGCAGCGCGATCACGTGTTCGAATTCCACACGGAGAGCGAGCCGCTACGCATGGCGGAAGAATCCGGATTGCGGGCCTCGCGACTCGTCTCCGACGCCAGCGCCGTCGCCGCGAAATCGAAGTTTCTGCCGCGCTCGACCGCGATGATACTTCGGGCTCGGTGATGGCAACGCCAGTCATGACGTTCTCTGAGGTGCGGGGGCTCCTGAAGCAACGCTTCCCCATGATCATGGTGGACACGGTCATCGAGCTGGTGCCGGAGCGGCGCATCCGCACGACAAAGAATGTTACCGGCAACGAGATCCAGTTCCTCGGTCACTTCCCCGACTACGCGATCATGCCCGGTACACTCATCGTCGAAGCACTCGGGCAATCCGCCTCGATCCTGTTCTTGCGCAGCACTACCTTACGGATGCGGCCCGAAGAATTTCTCGTGTTGGGTCTGATCAAGGACATGCGGTTCCTGGCACCGGTGCTCCCCGGCGACCGCCTGGAGATCACCGTCGATATCATGAAGATCGCCGGAGACATCATNNTTGCCAAACGCGTGCTGGGCCCTCCTTCTGCTGGGCAGGCCGGCGGTTCCTAGTGCCCTTGCGATCCGCGGCGCGCCGCCAGCGCCGGCAGCCGCAACAGGAAACCGGCCAACAGGCGCAGGTACATGGAGGTGAGCAGCACGTTGTCCCGCCAGTAGTGGAAGTGCGAGACGCCGCCTTCCTCGCGGCTGAAATACTGCACCGGAGCCGGCAGGTTCACGGCGGGCACCCCGCGCCAGCTGAGGCGCACCACTGCCTCGGCGTCAAAATCAAAGCGCCGCATCCAGCGGCTGTGTTCCATGACTTCGATGAGCGGGGCGATCGGGTACACCCGGAACCCAAACAGCGTGTCGTGGATGCCAGCCCACAAGGTTTCGAGGTTGGTGGCCCAGTTGGCGATGCGCCGGCCGCGCACGCGTACGGTTGGGGCGCTGGCATCAAACACCGGCTCGCCGAGGATCATGGCCTCAGGCGCCGCGCGCGAGGCCTCCATGAAGGCAGGGATGCATGCGGCCGGATGCTGGCCGTCGGAATCCATGGTCAGGGCGTGGGTGAAGCCGGCGCGCTGCGCCTCGCGCAGTCCGTCAAGGAGCGCGGCACCCTTGCCGCCGTTGATAGCCCGCACCAGCACACGCAGGCCCGGATCGGTGCGGGCCATTTCCTCGAGCACGGCGGCGGAGCCGTCGGTACTGCCGTCCACGACGACCCAGACAGGGTCCCAGCGGGCCCGGGCGTCGCGCACCGTGTCGCGCACCTTCGCACCGGGGTTGAAGCTCGGGATCAGCACCAGGTGAGTCGCGGATGGCGTCACTCTTTACTTTCAACGAGCCGGGTGGACTTGGCGATCATCCACGCCACACCGAAGCCGAGAGTCCAGTAACCGTGCGTCGCCACGAGCGGGCTGTCCGCAAAGCTCGCCCCGGCGAGAGTGTCGTAGCGCACGTAGGCACCAACCCAATAAGAAGGATAGCGCCGCGACAGGGAGGCGAGCGCCTGGGTCCCGGCGTAACCTCCGCGAGCCTCAAAAGCGGGGCGGCCGGGGCTCGCGTATTGCGGGGCTACGTTGTAGAAATAATCATCGTAGCTGCGTATCGCGAACAGCGGGCCGGCGAGAAACCCGAGCTTCCAGCCCTCGGAGCCGCGCAACTGCGCGATGTCGAGGTTGATATTGGGAGCCGCGAAGGCGCCGATCGCGCGCGGTGAGGTGTCGATCGTAAAGGCTTCGCGCACCGGCACCCGCACATTTAGCTTCAGCCGTTCATCCGCCGAGCGCCACAGATGTATGTCCAGCGCCGGTCCAACTTCCAGCGTCGGGCGCAGGTCCGGCATCCCGTGCCGTGCCGAGTCGTTGAGCACCGGTGTCGTGCCATTGACGCTGAAACTGAGCTCGACGCGGTCCTGGTTGAAGAACCTGCCGCGCAGACCGTTCGCATCGGAGCGCAGAAAGTTGCCGCGGTATACAAAGTAGGGCAGCGGTATCGGGTAAGCGTGCGAGGTGGCGGAGCCGCGGTAGTCGTCGAACGCCAGAACGCCAGCGCCTAGGCCGAATTCCCATAGCGGCTTCACATCCGCCGGCGAGGGCTCATCGGCGTGCGCCGCGCCGCTGGCACAGATTGCCAGGGCGAGGGCCGCAAGCCCGATGGGATGCATCACTGGTGTGCGTCGGGAGCGGCGCCGGCAGCGAGCGGGCAGATGGCGGCTGCCTCTATTTCCACCGACAGATCCTGGCGGCAGATGTCTGCCTGCAGATAGACAAAGCGCGCACCGGCTGCCAGGGCGGGGGCGAGCTGCGCCTGGATGATCGGCAGATCCGCCGGGCGTCGCACATACACTTTGCCGGCCAGTGAGCCGAGGTCGAAACGCGTGCCGGCCGCCGCCGCATTCGCCTGCGTCAGGAGCGCCTCGATGTTGACCAGGGTCTCGCGTGTCTGGGCGGCGATGTCGCCGACGTGCGTCGAGCGGTGGCCGACGATGCTCGCCGTTCCCGAGATAAACAGGGCGAGACAGCCGCGCTGGCGCACCAGCGCGGCGCGCGAGAACACCGGGCTGTGGCGGCCGTACTGCCGCGGGTAGTGATAGGCGCTGACCTGGCGGGGATTTTCCACGAACGTCGGCGCGGTCCGGCCCGCCAGAAAGTACACCACCAACGGGCTGCCGGTGGCCGCGCCGAGAGCCGAGGCGGCCGGCACGTTGCCGGTGAGCAGGCGCCCGCTGCCGCGCAATGCCTGCTGGCGCGCGGTGTTGAATTCCCGATAGCGCTCCGTTCCAGCGGCTTCGCGGTTGATGTCCGGCAGGTAGTTCCAGACGCGCAATAGGTGCGGGTAGCCGCTGGCATCGAGCGCAGCGCAGATCTCCTCGTAAGCGAGAGTGGTGGCGGCGTGCAGGCCGCCGGGATCCTCTTCCACCACCGCGATGCACCCAAACAAGAGTTCATCACTGCGGCGGAAGCGCACGCGGTTGTGTGCGCCCGCTGTGAGCGGCTCGCCGCAGCGCCACACCTCGCACACGTCCGCGTCGCCGCACAGTACGGGCNNAGGCCGGGTCCGACTCATCCAGCAGGGTGCCGTTGAACGTGGCGACGCCCAGCACGTCTGCCGCCGGCCCCGCCCGGTATTCGGCAGCTGAGAGGTACTCCAGATTCAGGCCGAGCCGCGCGCCCCTCAGGGACACGAGCGACGCGTCAGCTCTTCGGTGCAGGCTCACTGGATTTGCCCGTCACGGCTCCCTTTACCTTGTCGGCCCCCTCCTTGGCCTTCGCGCCGACGGCCTTGGCGCTGTGGGCGACTGCCTGTCCCACCTTCTTGGAGTCGTCGCGAATGGTGTCGCGAACGGGCTGGGTCTTATCGGCCACGGCGTGCCCAACGGTGGTGGCGCTGTGGGCGACCGCGTGACCGACCGTTTTCGCGTCGTCCTTGATGGTCGTGGTGGTGTCAGTGCTCTGGGCCTGGGCTGCTGTCAGCATCAGGGTAATGGCGGCGGCGCTTGCCGCGCGAAGCAATGTGTTTTTCATGGCGGCATCGTACGACATTCGCACCCGCTCTTGAACCCGTCGGCGCTGCGCGGTGCCAATCGTCACCCTGTTAGGGCAAACTCCGCCGGATGCGCCTCGACCGGCTTCCCATCTCTGTTCTGCGCACCCGCTACGTCCCAGGCGGCTGGGACGTGCTCGCCTTCGTGCTCGTGTTTGCCTTCTTTATCTACGCTGCGCAGGCGGCGCGTGGTCTGACCGGTTCGCTCCCGGGCCTCGAGGCCACGCCGATCTCGCTCGCGCCCTCGGCGCTCATCGGCTACGCCGCACGCACGGCGTTGCGCATGCTGATCGCGATGGTGGCCTCGCTGGTGTTCACGTTCACTTACGCGACGCTCGCCGCCAAGAGCCGCCGCGCGGAAGTGATCCTGGTGCCACTGCTGGACTTCCTGCAGTCGGTGCCGATCTTAGGTTTCTCGATCTTCCTCCTGTTCTTTCTGCAGCTCACGCCCGGGAGGGTGGCCGGCGCGGAAATGGCTGCGATTTTCCTGATTTTCACCAGCCAGGCGTGGAACATGGCGTTCAGCTTCTACCACTCGTTGCGCAGCATCCCGGACGAGATGGTCGAAGCGTCGCGCAATTTCCAGCTCGGCGGGTGGCTGCGGTTCTGGCGCCTCGAGGTGCCGTTCGGCATGCCGGCGCTCATCTGGAACATGATGATGTNNATGTCCGGCGGCTGGTTCTTCGTCGTGGCCTCGGAGGCGATCACCGTCGGCAACACCACGGTCACCTTGCCAGGCGTCGGGTCTTACATTGCGCTTGCCATCGCGCAGAAGAACCTCGTGGCCATCGGCTGGGCGATCGCCGCAATGGTCGTCGTGATTCTGCTATTCGATCAGCTCCTGTTCCGCCCGCTGATTGCGAGTGCTGACTGGTTCCGCCTGGAACAGGAGGCGGGGTTCACGTCGAGCCATTCCTGGGCGCTCACCATGATGCGCCGCTCGCGCTTCCTGGGTATCGTCGCGCGCGCATTTGCCGCCATGCTGCGCGCCGGCGTGAAGGAACGCCCGGCAGGTGCGGCTGCCGCGCCGGTTGTGCGGGGTGTCATAGACTGGGATTCGCGCGCGGTTGATTACGCCTGGTACGCCGCGCTGGTGCTGATCGGCCTGGGGGCACTGTGGAAGACCGCGCACTTCGTGCTGGGCTCGGTGAGCCTTGCCGAGATCGGCCACGTCATCGTGCTTGGGAGCATTACGCTTTTGCGCGTGGCGGTCCTGATCGCGCTGGCGAGTGTGATCTGGGTGCCCATCGGTGTGTGGGTCGGCATGCGTCCACGCGCCGCCAGTATCGTGCAGCCAATCGCGCAGCTGCTGGCCGCCTTCCCGGCCAATCTCTTGTTTCCGATCGTCGTTTCGGCAGTGGTCCTGTACAAGCTCACCCCCGACATCTGGCTCAGCCCGCTCATGATCCTCGGCACCCAGTGGTACATCCTTTTCAATGTGATCGTGGGCGCCTCCGCCATCGCGCCGGATCTGCGCTATGCAGGCGAGAATCTCGGGGTGCGCGGCTGGCTGTGGTGGCGTCGGGTGGCGCTGCCGGCGGTGTTTCCCTTCTACGTGACCGGCGCCATTACCGCCTCGGGAGGGGCGTGGAATGCGAGCATCCTGGCCGAGGTAGCCACCTGGGGGAAGGAGACGGTGACCGCACATGGGCTCGGCGCGTACATCACCACCGCCAGCACCGCCGGCGACTTTCAGCGCTCGGTTCTCGGCACGGTCGTCTTGAGTCTGTTCGTGGTTACCGTGAACCGCACGTTCTGGCGGCCACTGTATGCGCGCGCCGAGCGAAAGTTCCGCATCAGCTAGGAACACTTAGTGCAGCCGAATCCTGCGCCGTCACATCCGGGCGCTGAGATCGAACAATTTCCGTCGCACCCGGAGCCAGGCCTCGCCGCCAAGCTGTTTGAGTAATTTCTTCCCTGACCACGCGAACCGCTGGGCGAGGGCCGTTCCGCGTCGGCCCCGTGTGAGGGAGGTGATACTCCGATCTGACGTGCGCCGGGTGACCGAGAACCGTCCTATAACCGACACGCCATCGAGTGCCGTGACGCGCCGGGTCGGCTCCGAATTGAATAGCACCCGGATCCCCGCGGCTGCGGCCATTCGCGCAACCTCGAGCGAATAGAATCCACCGGGGACGGACGCGGACACGACGGGCGCACCGAGGATATCGGCAATCCGGTCACAACTGTCGCGCCACTCAGCCAGGATCGATGCCGTCGGCAGTTTGCTCATCCGCGCTGGATGGCTCGCCGAGTGTGTGCCAACGATGTGGCCGCTGGCGCAGAGGCGGCGCAGATCGGCAGCACTCATGAATCCCGGTTCGCCGATGAGGTTCGTCGTGATGAAAAAATGTGCGCNNACGCCGCTTCGGCCACCATCGTCGAATGTGAGTGCCAGGCCGCGGTTCGATTGCGCCAGATCGCCCGGTTCCCGAATAGACAGGGGAGTTGATGGTCCGAGCGCGTCACCAATCATATCGAGGTGCCTGCGGAATTGGTTCTCCGTTAGCTTGTAGGACGCGGCGTCCGTGCCTTGAAACCCGCTGTCGTCGCAGTCAGCGTCGCGGAGCACGTCGTGGTATATGAGTGAGGTCAGCGTCATGGAGCAAGCTTGCGAGCAGTCCGTCGCCACCGCAGGAACGCAGAAAGCCAGGGCTGACCCCAGTTGCGTGAGCGGTCCGCTGCGACGGTGAGTGGCTGTGCGCGCCGGGCTGCGATTTCGAGCAGCTTGCTGCGGATGCCATCGAGGTTCTCGAGCACGACCCGTTCCTGAATGCGAATGTGCGATTCGGTGGCCGCGTCGAACCGGTAGCGGTAGAACTCGTAGATTGGCCCAGTATCAATTCCGTCGTCGATGCGCAGCAGCGTCAAGCCGACATTCCCGGGGTCGTTGCACGCGAGCGCCCAGAAGCATCCGTGAGCGTTGCGATACTGCGGACAAATCCCCGGGTGGAGGACGAACGTACCGAAGCTGGGTATCTCGTAGACACTTCGTTTCAGCAGCCACTTGCAGCGCGCGACCATCAGGTCGGGGGCGGCCCGGCGGAGAAAATCGGTCACCCGCGCGTCATTGGGGTTGGGAGTCATCAGCGTCGGGAACTCGGCTGGCGTCGCTCGCATCGATGCCGTCAGGCGTTTGAGTTGGGACCGCTCCCACGCCCGGTCCCCCGCTGCCAGGAAAATCCGGTAGTACAGGCGAAACGCGAGTATGTCAAAAAGCCTCCAGAATCCGACGCGACGGTACTCGGCACGAAGGCGGCGAATCTTCGCTGCACGGCCCTCGCGAATGACGATTATGGCGACCACGTCCGCAAAGCCAGCGAGCCACCGCGGCAGAAATTCGCTGTTCACTGAATCGCCGTCATGGCAGATCACGGCGATCCGGGGGTGGGGCGTCCGCGCGGCGTCACTCGGCGGTTGAGTCAACCTCATCCGGCATTGTACCGACTGTCCGCGCCACGCGCTCCGTGGGCGGAATTTGCGGTAGGCTGCGGAGCGCCGCAGGAGCTTCGCAGGAGACGCCCGT
>PMHN01000346.1:10632-10776 GCA_003156695.1 Gammaproteobacteria bacterium | reverse complement strand
ACCTTGCCCTTGCCGACCTGTGCCCGCACGCGCGCCACAGCGTCTTCGATGATGTTGCCGGTGCTCCACAGGGCATCGCTGCCGCAGATCTCGCGGACAAACCGCTCCAGCAGGCGCGCGCCCTGGGTCGTGTGGGTCACCTCG
>PMHN01000346.1:0-10617 GCA_003156695.1 Gammaproteobacteria bacterium | reverse complement strand
GATCGCCGTGGCTCATCCATACATCAAGCACTGCACCGCCAGCCGCGGTGCGGCGGTCGGCGAGGTCATCCGTGAGGCGTGACGCACCAGTGACGGTGACTTCCGCATAACCGAACTCACGCTCGCTCGAGGGCGCGACGCGCCCGCCCAGCTGCTGCGCCATGGTCTGCATGCCGTAGCAGATCCCGAGCACCGGCACGCCGAGTTCAAACACGCACGCCGGTGCCCGTGGTGGATTTTTGTCGGTTACGGACTCGGGGCCCCCGGAAAGGATCACGCCGCGCGGCTGGAAGGCGCGCACCTCGGCGTCGGTGATGTCCCAGGGAAGGATTTCGCAGTAGACGCCGAGCTCGCGCACGCGCCGCGCGATGAGCTGCGTGTACTGCGCCCCGAAGTCGAGTATCAGGATGCGGTGCGCGTGGATGTCGGCATGTTGCGCGGTGCCTGGGGCAGTTCGCGGAACGCTCGCCATGGCCTCGATCAGGACACCCGGTAGTTGGGTGCTTCCTTGGTGATGGTGACGTCGTGCACGTGGCTCTCGCGGATGCCAGCGGTGGTGATGCGCACGAACACTGGTCGCGTACGCATGTCGGTGATATTGCGGCTGCCGGTGTAGCCCATCGCGGCGCGCAGTCCGCCGGAGAGCTGGTGCAGGATATTCACAACGCTGCCCTTATAGGGCACGCGACCCTCGACGCCCTCGGGTACGAGCTTCTGAAGCTCGGTCGCGGCGTCGTCCTGGAAATAGCGATCGGCCGATCCGTGCCGCTCACCCATCGCGCCAAGCGATCCCATGCCGCGGTACGACTTGTAGGACGCGCCCTGATAGAGCTCGACCTCGCCGGGGGATTCCTCGGTGCCTGCGAACAGGCCGCCGATCATGACGGCGTGCGCCCCGGCCGCGATCGCCTTGGCGAGATCGCCGGAAAAGCGGATGCCGCCGTCGGAAATCACGGTTACCTGTGTGTCCCGCAGCGCGTGCGCGATATTCGCGACCGCGGAGATCTGCGGCACGCCCACGCCGGCCACGATCCGCGTGGTGCAGATCGAGCCTGGCCCAATGCCGACCTTCACGGCGTCCGCCCCGGCATCCACCAGCGCCCGCGCTGCCTCGGCAGTCGCGATATTGCCGGCGATCACCTGGCAGTCGGCCCACTTGGCCTTGACACGCTTCACGGTGTCGAGCACGCCCTTGGAATGTCCGTGCGCGGTGTCGACCACCACGAGATCCACGCCCGCCTCGCGCAGAGCCGCGACGCGATCCATGGTATCGGGAGTGGTGCCGACCGCGGCACCAACACGCAGCCGGCCAGTGTCGTCCTTGGCCGCGTGCGGGAACTCCGTGGCCTTCTGGAAATCCTTCACGGTGATCATGCCGGCGAGCTCATGCGCCGCGTTCACCACCAGTAGTTTTTCGATACGGTGCTGGTGCAGCAGCGCCAGCACCTCTTCCTTCGGTGCGTCTTCACGGACCGTGACGAGGCGCTCCTGCGGCGTCATGACAGAGGACACCGGCGCGTCGAGCTTTAACTCAAAGCGCAGGTCGCGGTGCGTGACAATGCCGACCGCCTTCCTGCCGACCACCACCGGTACTCCGGAAATGCCGCGCGCACGCGTCAGATCCAGCACTTCACGGATAGTCATGTTGGGTGAGACGGTGATCGGGTCCTTGATCACGCCGCTCTCGAACTTCTTCACCCGCCCGACCTCGCGGGCCTGAGCCTCGATGGTCATGCTCTTGTGGATGACGCCGATGCCGCCTTCCTGGGCGATGGTGATGGCGAGACGCCCTTCGGTGACTGTGTCCATGGCGGCGGACATCAGCGGCACATTGAGTGTGATCTTGCGCGTGACGCGCGTGGAGAGGTCGACCTCGCGTGGCAGAATTTCCGAGTACGCCGGGACCAGGAGGACGTCGTCGAAGGTGAGAGCTTCTTCGAGTATGCGCATGCGTGATTATAGGCGCGCAGGGCCCGCCGGTAAACCTCGTGCTAAGGTTCCTTATGCCCGTAAATCCCGAAATTGGCGCCGCCAACGCTTTGTCACGCGAGGTGTACAGCGTCTCGCGCCTGACTCGCGAGGTGCGGGCGCTGCTCGAGCGGGGCCTCGGGGTCGTGTGGATCGAAGGGGAACTGTCCAACTTCTCCCAGCCGGCCTCCGGCCACTGGTACTTCTCGCTCAAGGACCGCGATGCGCAGCTGCGCTGTGCCATGTTCCGCATGAAGAATGTGCTCGTGGGCTTTACCCCGCGTTCCGGCATGCAGGTGCTCATCCGCGGCCGGATAAGCGTGTACGAGGCACGCGGGGAGTACCAGCTCATCGCCGAGCACCTGGAGGAGGCCGGGGTCGGCGCCCTGAAGCGCGAATTCGAGCGCCTGAAAGTCCGGCTGGCCGCCGAGGGGCTCTTTGCGCAGGACCGCAAGCGTGCCCTGCCACGCTTTCCGCGCCGCATCGGCATCATTACTTCACCCTCCGGGGCTGCGCTGCACGACATTCTGCACGTCCTGGCGCGCCGCTACCCGCCGGCCGCCGTGCTGATCTATCCGACCCTGGTGCAGGGCGCGGACGCAGCGCCCGCGCTGGTCGCAGCGCTCACGACCGCATCGGCGCGTGCGGACTGCGATGTGCTGATTCTCGCGCGCGGCGGGGGTTCGCTCGAGGACCTGTGGGCCTTTAACGATGAGCGGGTCGCGCGCGCCATCCACGCGAGCGCGGTGCCGGTCGTCGCGGGCGTGGGCCACGAGGTCGACTTCACCATCGCGGATTTTGTCGCTGACCTGCGCGCGCCGACTCCCTCGGGAGCCGCGGAACTCGTGGCGCCCGATGGCGCCGCGTGGCTTCAGAGCGTGGCGCGCACGGCGCAACGCCTGCACGGCGCCATGCGCCGGGAACTGCAGGTGAGCGCGGCGCGCTTTGCAGCCACCGCCCACCGCCTGCAGCTTGCACATCCGGGCGCGCGCCTGCAGCAGCAGATGCAGCGGCTCGATGACCTGACCCAGCGGCTGGCAGNNGCCTGCAGCGTGACCGCCTGCGCCTGCAGGAGGCGCGGGGGCGCCTGCTGCGCCGCTCGCCGGAGCACCGTATAAGAGAACTTGCGGCGCGTCAGCTAAATGCACGGGTGCGGCTCGACCAGGCGCTGAAGGCGCTGCTGGCGCGCGCGGCTCACCGCCTTGCGCTCGCACAGCGCGGCCTGCACACGGTCAGTCCGCTCGCCACCCTGACGCGCGGCTTTGCGATCGTGACACGCGCCGATGGCACGCTGGTGACGGATGCGGCTGCCCTGGGCGTCGATGATGAAATCGAGGCGCGTCTTGCCCGCGGCAGCGTCGCCGCGCGCGTTACTGGCAGGAAAGCATGAGGAGGTTTACGAGCGTGCGTACCCTGGTGAGATGGATGGCGGCTGCCTGCTTCCTGGGCGCGGCCGTGCCTGGTTTCGCGGTCGCGGACGAGCCGGTGGCGCTCGCCCCAGGCACCGACCTGCCGCAGCAGGAACTCGTGCCGGGCGGCGTGGCACTGCTGAAGCTTGAGAGTACGGCGGCCACCGCGCCCGTCGTCACCTTCGATGAGCGGCGCGTGCTGGTGCTGCACGCGGACGGCGGCTGGCTCGCGGTCGTCGGGATTCCGCTGTCGCAGGTTCCCGGCCACGCGGTGGTGCGTATGGTGCAGGGACCGGAGGAGGCGGCGCGCGGCTTTGAGGTCACCGACAAGGAGTATGTCGTGCAGCGCCTCACGGTGGCTCCGCGGCAGGTGGACCTGTCGAAGCATGACCTGGCGCGGGTCAATCGCGAGCAACCCCGCATCCACAAGGCCGTCGCTACCTACTCGGGCACCGCGCCGCGCACGCTGCGCCTGCTGCAGCCCGTGCCGGGTATTCGTACAAGTTCATTTGGGTCGCGGCGCGTATTCAACAATGAGCCGCGCAACCCGCACAGTGGCATGGATATCGCCGCTGACACCGGTACGGCGGTGCACGCGGCGGCCGACGGGCGCGTGGTGGATACCGGCAACTACTTCTTCAATGGCAACACGGTAATCCTTGATCACGGCGCGGGTCTTATCACCATGTACTGCCACTTGAGCGCGATCAATGTGCGCGCGGGACAGCGCGTGCAGGCCGGCGCGGTCATCGGCAAGGTCGGCGCAACCGGACGCGTGACCGGGCCGCACCTGCACTTCGGCGTGGCGCTCAACGCGAGCTTCGTCGATCCGGCGCTGTTTCTGCCGCCGGTCGCAGCAGCGAGCGCTGCCCCGGGGTCCTGAAGTGAGTGACACGGCGGACCGCGGCGCGGGCAGCCGCGACATCGCGTTCATGCACGACGCCCTCGCGCAGGCGCGCGCCGCGCGTGACGCGGGCGAGGTTCCGGTCGGTGCAGTGCTGGTGCGCGGCGACCAAGTGATTGCTGCGGGCGCCAATCGCCCCATCGCGAGTCACGATCCGACCGCACACGCCGAAATCGAGGTCCTGCGTGCCGCCGGCAGGAGCCTGCAGAGTTACCGGCTTGCCGACACCACGCTGTACGTGACGCTCGAGCCGTGCGTCATGTGCGCCGCCGCCATGGTGCATGCACGCGTGCGCCGCCTGGTGTTCGGTGCCTGGGATCCGCGCGCGGGTGGGGCCGGGAGCATCACCGACGTGTTCGCGCTACCCGGCTTGAATCACCGGGTGGATGTGTTTGGCGGCGTGCTGATGGATGAGTGCGCACAGCTCCTGCAGGAGTTCTTCGCGCAACGACGCGGCTGACGCCGCACTCAGTGCGCTACCCCGGAGCCTTGCGTGCGTGTCGCGCCAGGGCTGGCGCCGGCGGCAGCCGCGTCCGCGCCGGCAGGACTTGCAGTGACGCTGGCCGGGTTAGGCGGGCTCGCAGCGGGCGGGTTGCCGGTGGTGATTACCGGCGCGGCCTCACCGGGTTGCCACTCAAGCAGCGTCAGAAAGCGCTGGATGCGATCTACAAACTGCACCGGCTCCCAGCCGCGCGCGTAACCGCGCTTGGCGTGCCCGTACCAGCGCTCCTGCGCGAGCAGCGGCAAGCGCTCGCGCACGTCGGCCCACGAATCCGGGTCCTTGCCTTGCGCCTGGGTGATGATGCGGGCGTCCTCGAGATGCCCGAAGCCCACGTTGTAGGCGGCGACCGTGAGCCAGGTGCGATCCGGTTCGGCGACTCGCTCCGGGATCATTTGCCGCACCTGCGCCAGATAACGCGACCCCGCGGAGATGCTCTGCTGCGGGTTACCGCGGTCCTTGATGCCCATCGCCTGTGCGGTGTCGGCGGTGAGCATCATGACGCCGAGCGCGCCGTCGGCTGAGTGCGCGTGCGGATCCCATTTCGATTCCTGATAGCCGATCGCTGCCAGCAGCCGCCAATCAATGCCGGATCGTGCGGCGGCCTGCTCGAACCACGCGCGGTAGAGCGGCAGCCGGGCACTCACGTTCTCCTGGAACTCGCGCGACTCCTCGTATGCGAACCTCCGGGTATCGCCCGAGGACTCCTGCAGCAGCGCCGCCAGCTGCCCGGATGCCGCCAGCGAGAGAAAGAATGAATTGACCGCAGTCAGCAGCTGCGGTGCCCCGCGCCGCACGATCCACTGCGCGGGACGCGCCTGGGTAAGCGCAAATCCGACCAGCACATTCGGGTACAGTTGATGTGCAAAGGAAAACTCGCGCGCGTCGCTGATGGCGTAGTCGGCCTGACCGGAATCAACATCCTCCACCGGGTCCGCTGAGCTGGGCGCGGTTTCCACCCACGTGAGGTGCGGCGCGACCGTGCTCTTCAGGCGCTCAAGGACGCGTTCCTGCGGGCTGCCGGCGCGCACCGCGATGCGCGCGGATTCCAGCTGCAGCGTGTCGCGCGGTCGCACGCCATTGTGGCCGTAGACGACGAGCTGCGGGATGAGCGTATAGGGCGTTGCCGCCACTCCCACACGTTCCCACTGCGGCGTACTGGTGAGCGAGGCGGCGGCGATGTCCGCGCGGCCGGCCGCGAGCTCCGCCTGCAAGGCGCGCTCGTTGGCCGCCGTATAGATGGTCAGTTTCACGCCCAGTTGTGCCGCAAACGCGCTCGCGAGTTCGTATTCCAGCCCTTCGGGGGCTTGCGCACCCAGGTAGTAACAGGTCGGCAGATTCAGGGTGACCACGCGCAGTTCGCCGCGCTGGCGGATTTCATCGACGGACGAGGCGTGAAACCTGCCGCAGCCCGCGACCAACACCATGAACGTGGCGGCAAGAGTGACTGCGCGCACAAACCCCTCGCCGCTTGGGCTTTCCGCTAGAATACCAGCCCCGCAAAAACGGCGGAGCCGCGGAGAGGTACCGAAGCGGTCATAACGGCGCCGACTCGAAATCGGATGGTCGGGTAATTCCGGCACGTGGGTTCGAATCCCACCCTCTCCGCCATGTTTTCCAACCGGCCTGCCTCACGGCGCCGGTTTTTTTAACGCCTCACGGTAGGCGGCCGCGAACGCTTCCACGAACGTGTGCGGCAGATGATCCGCCGGCATCTCGATGAGGTTGCGGTAGAAAGTCGTGAACAGATCCCAGTACTGGGCCTTGTCGGCAGAACGGGCTTTGCCACGCCGCGCCGCGCGCTCGAAGCGTGCCTCGAGTTCCGCCGGATCCAGACGGTCGAGGAATTCAACGAATGCTGCGCGCGTCGCGTGCGCGGCGGCAGACTCGTGAGCTCTTGCCTCGCCGACCGTGTCGCGCAGCCATTGGACGGAGTCGAGGCTACGGCTCTCGTGGCGTTCCAGCAGCTGCACCAGCAGGTCCTCGACCATGGTGTTGGCGAGCGAGGGGCGCGGATCGTCCTCATCGGGTGGCTGCATCTCGATACGGTAGCGGTTGCGCGTGTCGGCGCGCGAGCGGTCAAGTTCCTTGAAGCCGACCAGTGCCTCGCGGAACAGGCGCCCCGCAAGATGCAGCAGCCTTCCTTGCGCCTCGGCCGGCAGCCGGTCGTCGCTGATGCCCGCGCCACGGCAGAAGGCATCGAGTCCGGAGTGCACGTCGCCCAAAGACATGGCCCCCGCGGTGTTTTTTGGCTCGCGGGCCACGGCTTCCGCGAGCCGCGCCATGCGCTCGCCAAGCGCATGCGCATGGGCGCCATTGGTTTCCAGGGGTTGCGGCCGCGGTGCATACGCTTCCGCCAGCGCTCGCACCGGTGCGGAATCGACGGCCTGGCCGTAGGCGTTGACCGGCAGCACCGGACCGGTGTCCGCCACCGGCACGAGCAGTTCCTGCAGGTCCAGCGGCGCGCCGATGTCCCGCTCGGACGAGCGCCCGAAGGTGCGCAGGGTATGGATACTGGTGGGTACCGCGGCAGCCGGCTCCGGCTGTGCCGGCCGTGCCTGCTGCGCCTCGAGCGCGGCGACGATCTGGTACTCACCCATGCGGATGACATCGCCATTCGTGAGGCGGTAGCCGCCCGAGCCGCGTTTGGCAAGGGGCTCCATCTCGTCGTTGACGTAAACGCCGTTGGTGCTGACGTCCTGCAGGTAGAAGTGCCCCTCGCGAAAGTGCACCCGCGCGTGGTGCGCGGAGACGTAGCGCAGCGGGTCGGGCAGCACCCAGTCATTGTCGGCGGAGCGGCCGATGGTGCCGCCTTCCACGGTGAACGTGGCGCTGCTGCGCTCAGCGAGCGAGCGCCGCTGATCACTCACGATGCGCAGTCGAAGGGTCATGGTTCCCCGGTTCAAGAAGAGTTCCGTCCGTACACAGCTGTCTTGCACGGGCACACGCGTCCGCGGCGCTGCCCGGACATATAATGTCAGGGTCAAACTAGCAGGCACCCCACGCCAAGCCATGGCAACCAGTCACATTTTTCGCATTATGTTCGTGAATCAGGGCAAGGTTTACGAGGTGTACGCCCGCAAGGTGAGCCACGGCGAGCTGTTCGGTTTCATCGAGGTCGAGGAACTGCTGTTCGGCGAGCGCAGCTCCGTGGTGCTCGACCCGGCCGAGGAGCGCATCAAGGGCGAGTTCGCGGGCGTGAAGCGCACCTTCCTGCCCATGCATTCGATCCTGCGCGTGGATGAAGTGAAAAAGCACGGCGTCAGCAAGATCACCCTGCTGGAAGGCGGGGCCAGCGTCGCGCAGTTCCCGCCGTCCATGTACTCGCCGCCGCCCGGCCAGAAGAAGTAAGTCGCGCATGCTGGAGATACCGGGGCCGCCGGCGCTGTCCGCCTTCCGTGTCGCCAAGCTCCTGCAGCAGGTGCAGGCGCTGGAGGAGGGCGTGGTCGCAATAGGCGCCCGCTACGTGCACTTCGTGGAAGTCGCGCGGCCGCTCGAGCCGCGCGAGCGCGAAATCCTCACGCGCCTCCTCGCCTACGGGCCGGCCGCCGGCTGGAGCGCGGATGAGGAGCAGGGTGATCGCGTGCTCGTCGTGCCGCGCACCGGCACCATCTCCCCGTGGTCGAGCAAGGCGACCGACATCGTGCAGGTGTGCGGGCTTGCGAGTGTGCGGCGCCTGGAGCGCGGCATCGCCTATCGGCTGCGTGCGCTGCGCACCCTGGAGCGCGCGCAGCTGAGCCGACTGGCAGGCGCATTGTTTGATCGCATGACGGAGATGCCGCTGTTGGATTCCGTTGCTGCCGCGCGCCTGTTCGAGCACCCGCCGCCGCGCCCACTCGCTCGCGTGAGCCTCGCCGCAGGCCGCGCGGGCCTGGAGCAGGCGAATGGCGCGCTGGGGCTGGCGCTGTCGGCTGAGGAAATCGACTACCTGCTGCAGAGCTTTCGCCGACTGGGGCGCGATCCGACCGACGTCGAGCTCATGATGTTCGCGCAGGCGAACTCCGAGCATTGCCGCCACAAGATATTCAACGCCAGCTGGATCATCGATGGCGAGCCGCGCGCGCAATCGCTGTTTGCAATGATCCGGCACACGCACGCGGTGAGTCCGGACGGCGTGCTGTCGGCGTATCGGGACAATGCCGCGGTGATCGAGGGCACGCCGGGACTGCGTTACTTCCCGGATCCCACCTCCGGCATCTACCGCGCCAGTGCCGAGCCGATCGACATTCTCATTAAAGTCGAGACGCACAATCATCCTACCGCGGTATCGCCGTTTGCGGGCGCGGCCACCGGCTCGGGCGGCGAGATCCGCGACGAAGGCGCCACCGGCCGCGGCGCCAAGCCCAAGGCCGGACTCACCGGCTTTTCGGTGTCAAACCTGCGGATCCCCGGCTACGCACGCCCCTGGGAGAATCAGGCCGCCAGTCCGGGGCGCATCGCCTCGGCGCTCGACATCATGATTGAGGGGCCGATCGGCGCCGCAGCTTTCAACAACGAGTTCGGCCGGCCGGCAGTGTGCGGCTACTTCCGGACCTTCGAACAACAAGCCGCCGGTGATCCGCCCGAGCGCCTGCGGGGCTACCACAAGCCGATCATGATCGCGGGCGGTCTTGGCAACATCCGCCGCGGTGACGTGGAGAAATCCGAGGTGCCGGTGGGCGCGCAGCTCATCGTGCTCGGCGGGCCTGCGATGCTGATCGGGCTGGGGGGTGGGGCCGCCTCCTCGGTCGGCAGTGGCAGCTCCAGCGCGGAGCTCGATTTCGCGTCCGTGCAGCGCGGCAACCCGGAGATCCAGCGCCGCGCGCAGGAGGTCATCGACCGTTGCTGGGCGCTCGGGGAACGCAATCCGATCGTGCTGATTCACGATGTAGGTGCCGGCGGATTGTCCAATGCGGTGCCGGAGGCGGTCGCCCACAGCGCGCGCGGCGCACGCATCGAGCTGCGCGCGATCCCCAGTGCGGAATCCGGCATGTCGCCGCTGGAACTGTGGTGCAACGAAGCGCAGGAGCGCTACGTGGTCGTGGTGAGGCCTGCGGCACTTGCGGAGTTTGCGGCCATCGCTGCCCGTGAACGGTGTCCGTTCGCCGTGATCGGCGAAATAAACGCTAGCGGTGAACTCGCCGTCGCCGATGCGCGCTTTTCTGAGCAGCCCGTGGACATGCCGATGGACGTGTTGTTCGGCAAACCGCCGCGCATGACGCGCGATGTGCGCAGCGTCCGCGCGCCGCGCGCGCGCTTTGATATCACCGCCATTGACCTGCGTGCGGCTGCCTACCGTGTGCTGCGCCTGCCCGCGGTCGCGGACAAGACCTTCCTCATCACCATCGGCGACCGCACGGTGGGCGGCCTCATCAGCCGTGACCAGCTGGTGGGACCCTGGCAGGTGCCGGTGAGTGACGTCGCGGTCACGCTCGCGGATTACGAGGGTGTCGCCGGTGAGGCCATGGCCATGGGTGAGCGCACGCCGGTGGCGGTGCTGGATGCGCCGGCTTCCGGACGCCTGGCAGTCGCCGAGGCAATCACCAACATCCTGGCGGCGGACGTCGGGCCCTTGTCGCAGATCCGCCTGTCGGCAAACTGGATGGCNNGGCAAGGACTCGCTGTCGATGAAGACCGCCTGGGTTGAGGGTGGGCGCGACTTCAGCGTGGTCGCGCCGGTATCGCTGATCGTGTCGGCCTTTGCGCCGGTGGTGGACGTGCGCAGCACACTGACGCCTGCACTGCAGCTCGATGAGCGCCCGACCTCGCTGTGGCTGATCGATCTTTCGCAGGGCAAGAACCGGCTGGGCGGCTCGGCACTCGCACAGGTGTACGGGGAGCTCGGTGATACGCCGGCC
>PMHN01000378.1 GCA_003156695.1 Gammaproteobacteria bacterium | reverse complement strand
GAGCTGTTGACATCGGGCGGGTGCACCGCGAGGCCCATGTCGGTGCACTCCTTGATGAGTGTCACCACCTTGTCGGTATGGTCCATGTCCGCCGACAGCACGGCGGCCATGAAAGGCGCCGGATAATGCGCCTTGAGGTAGGCCGTCTGGTAAGAGAGCAGCGCGTAGGCCGCCGAGTGCGACTTGTTGAANNATCTGCATCACCTGCTCCTGGTAGAGGATCACCCCGTACGTGGGCTTGAGGATCGGCTCCAGCCGCGGGTGCAGGTAATCGATCGGGCCGTCGCTTCTGCCGTGCTTGCGGTTGATGAAGTCATCCACCATGCCCGACTGCAGCGGGCCGGGACGAAACAGCGCCACCAGCGCCACGATTTCCTCGAAGCGGTCCGGCTGCAGCCGGCGGATGAGGTCCTTCATGCCGCGTGACTCGAGTTGAAACACTGCGGTGGTGCGGCAGGACTTCAGGAGCGCATAGGTGGGCGCATCGTCCATCGGCAGCGCGCTGACGCTGAGCGGCGCCGTCCCGGACGCGCGCTCGCGGTTGATGAACGCGACCGCGCGCTCGATGATCGTCAGCGTGCGCAGGCCGAGGAAGTCGAACTTCACCAGCCCCGCCGCCTCGACGTCGTCCTTGTCGAACTGCGTGACGACATTGCCTCCGGAGGCATCGCGGTACAGCGGGGTGAAGTCGGTGAGCACCGAGGGCGCGATCACCACACCCCCGGCATGCATGCCGGCGTTGCGCGTCAGGCCCTCGAGCGCGCGCGCGAGATCGATGAGGTTTCTGACCTCCTCCTCGGCCTGGTAGAGCCGCTGCAGCTCCGGCTCCTTCTCCAGCGCCGCCTCGAGCGTGATGCCGAGTTCGAAGGGCACGAGCTTGGCGATGCGGTCCACGTAGCCGTAGCTCATGCCGAGCACGCGGCCCACGTCACGCACCACTGCCTTGGCGGCCATGGTCCCGTAGGTGATGATCTGCGAGACGCGCTCGGGTCCGTATTTCTGCGCCACGTAGCCGATCACGCGGTCACGTCCCTCCATGCAGAAATCGATGTCGAAATCGGGCATCGAGACACGTTCCGGATTCAGGAAGCGCTCGAACAGCAGCTCATGCTCGAGCGGGTCGAGATCGGTGATATTGAGGCTGTAGGCAACCAGGGAGCCGGCGCCCGAGCCACGACCGGGCCCCACCGGCACGCCGTTGGCGCGCGCCCAGCGGATGAAATCGGCGACGATCAGGAAGTACCCGGCAAAGCCCATCTGGCAGATGACGTCGAGCTCGGTGCCGAGACGCTCCTGGTAGCCTGCGCGCGCGCGCGTGCCCGCGGCGAGGCGCGCCTCGAGGCCGCGCGCGGCTTCATCGCGCAGATACTGCTCGGTGCTTACGCCCGCCGGCAGCGGGTATTGCGGCAGGCGCGCTTCCCCTAAATTCAATGTCAGGCTGCAGCGGCGCGCGATCTCCACCGTGTTGGCGAGCGCTTCGGGCAGGTCGGCAAACAGCGCCGCCATCTCCTGCGGGCTGCGCAGGTACTGCTGTCGCGAGTAACGGCGCACGCGGGTCGCGTCCGCCAGCAGCGTGCCGTCGTGGATGCATACCCGCGCTTCGTGCGCATCGAACTCCCCGGGCTTGAGGAAGCGCACGTCGTTGGTGGCAGCAAGCGGCACGGCGCGACGGGCGCCGAGCGCCACGGCGGCACCGATGTAGGACTCCTCGAACGGGCGGCCGAGGCGCTGCACCTCCAGGTAGAAGCGCCGGGGAAACAGCTCGAGCCACGCATCCAGCAGTTGCTCCGCATCCTGCTCACGGGCGTTGATCAGCGCGCGGCCGACGTCGCCCTCCGTGCCACCGGAGAGCGCGATCAGCCCGCCGAGGACGGCGCGCGTCAACCAGCCGCGCTCGATGCGCGGCGTGCCCCGCTCCTGCCCCTCGAGGTATGCGCGGCTCACGAGGCGCGCGAGATTACGGTAGCCGTCCTGCGACTGGCACAGGAGTGTGAGGCGCGTCGGCGCCTGCCGCTCGCCCTGTTCACCCACCAGCAGATCCACCCCAATGAGCGGCTTGACTCCCGCCTTGAGCGCCTCGCGATAGAACTTCACCATCGCGAAGAGATTGCCGTCATCGGTCACGGCGACCGCCGGCATGCCCCCCGCGACGACCGCCGTGATGAGCTCGGGCACCCGCACGACACTGTCCGTGAGGGAGTACTCGGTGTGCAGGCGCAGATGGACGAAGGCCGGTGACATCGGCGCCGAATTAAGGCTTTAGCCTTGAGCCTGTCAAGGGTTGCAGTTCCTGTCGCACCGGGCTGAAAGACCGGCGGTGCAACGGCGAGGGTGCCTGCGCGCGCAGCGCGTCCAGATGCTGCGGTGTGCCGTAGCCTTTGTGCACGGCGAGCGCGAACCCGGGGTAGCAGCCGTCGAGCGATCGCATCATGGCGTCGCGACAGGTCTTGGCGAGAATGGATGCGGCGCTGATTGCCGCAATGCGGGCATCGCCGGCAACGATCGCCTCCAGCGTACATCCGCCCCCGAGGTCCGCAATGCACGGACAGCGATCGCCATCGACCTGGACGTGCGTCGGCCACACCGGCAGCGCCAGCAGCGCCCGGCGCATCGCCAGCAGCGTCGCCTGCAGAATATTGAGCGCGTCGATCTCCTCGCGATCGGCCCAGGCGATGCCGAACGCAAGCGCGCGCTCGCGGATGAGCCCCGCCAGGCGCTCCCGCTCGGCGGGGGTAAGCACCTTCGAGTCGCGCAGCCCGCGGATGCGCCGCCCTGGATGCAGAATCACGGCCGCGGCGACTACCGGACCTGCGAGCGGTCCGCGGCCCGCCTCATCAACGCCCGCCACGCGGCTAAGATCCGGCGCCAGTTTCATGACGCGGGTTGCGCTGCGGGCCGCGCGCCGTAACCGATGAGATCAAGAATCGCCTGCGCGGCCCGGCCGGCGCCGCCACGGCGCAGCAGCTGGTGGATCTGCGCGAACTCGCCCTGCAGCTCCCGCACATGCTGCGGATCCTCGAGCTCCGCGAGCAGCGCCGCGGCGAGCGCCTCACCCCGTACCGCCTGCTGGAAGAATTCCGGCACCAACCGCCGCCCGGCGAGCAGGTTCGGTTGTGAGAAGTACGGCACCTTCACGAGTCCGACGGTGCGCAGCAGAAACGCCGTGGCCGCGCTCACGCGGTACGCCACCACCATCGGCCGGCCGGTCAGCAGCGTCTCCAGGGTGGCGGTGCCGGAAGCCACGATAGCGGCGTCCGCCGCGGCGAGCGCCGGCTGCGCCTGGCCATCCAGGAGGTGGATCCCGGGCGCTCCCGCCACGCCGGCGATCTGCTGCAGGAACACCTCGCGCGCGCGCGCCGAAGCCATCGGGGCGATGAAGCGGTACGCCGGGCGCGCGGCGGCAATGCGCGCCGCGGCGGCAGCGAACGGCGCGGCGAGCCGCGACACTTCGCCCAGCCGGCTGCCGGGAAGCAAAGCGACATACGGCGCATCGCGATCCAGCCCGAGCGCGCGCCGCGCGGCGTCGCGATCGGCCAGCAGTGGAATCTCATCGGCGAGCGGATGGCCGACGAATTCGGCGCGCACACCGTGCCGCGCATAAAACTCGGTCTCGAACGGCAGCAGGCACAACACCAGATCGCACGAGCGACCGATGGTGCGCACGCGTCCCTGACGCCAGGCCCACACCTGCGGGCTGACGTACTGCACCGTGGGGATGCCCGCCTCGTGGACGCGGCGTGCTAGCGCTAAGTTGAACTCGGGAGAGTCGATGCCCACGAACACGTCGGGCCGTTCGGCCGTGAAGCGCCGCGCGAGCGTGGCTCGCAGCCGCAGCAGGCGCGGCAGGTGCATTATGACTTCGGTGAGACCCATCACGGCGAGTTCCTCGGCCCCGGCCCAGGACTCGCACCCGGCCGCGACCATTTTCGGCCCCGCCACCCCGAAGCAGCGTACCTGCGGAACGCGCGCGCGCAGCGCCGCGATCAGCGCGGCGCCCAGGGTGTCCCCGGAATGCTCGCCCGCTACCAGTCCCACGGACAGCGGCCGCGCCGGCGCGGTCCGCGCGCCGACGGCGCTCATCGCACGATGCTGCGCGTGGAGGCGTGAATGAAGTCGACGAACGCGCGGATCTCGGGAAATCTCGCCGCCTGTGGCTCCAGACGCGCCAGCGCCTCCGCCAGCTTCAGCTCCGAGCGGTACAGCACGCGATAGGCGTCGCGGATGTTGCGTATCTGCTCCTCGCTGAAGCCGCGCCGCCGCAGGCCTTCGGCATTCACCGCATGCGGGGCGGCCGGATTGCCGGCAGCCATGACGTAGGGCGGCACGTCGCGCGTGACGATCGCGCCGCCGGCAAGAAACGCATGCGCGCCGATCTTGGTGAACTGGTGCACCGCCGTGAGTCCGCCGAGGATCACCCAGTCGCCGATCCCGACGTGTCCGCCGAGGGCCGCGCAGTTGGCGAATACGGTGTTGTTGCCCACGACGCAGTCGTGTGCAACATGCGAGTACGCCATGAAAAGATTATCGCTGCCGATGCGCGTGACGCCCTGGTCATGGGTCGTGCCGCGGTTGGCGGTGCAGTTCTCGCGGAAGATGTTGCGGTCGCCGATTTCCAGTCGCGTCGGCTCGCCCTGGTACTTCTTGTCCTGCGGCGCCTCCCCGAGGGAGGCGAATTGCAGGATACGATTGTCGGCGCCAATGGTGGTCGGGCCATTGATCACGACGTGCGGCCCCACCACCGTGCGCGTCCCGATCACCACCCCCGCGCCGATAATGCTGAAGGGGCCGACGCTCACGTCCGGCCCCAGGTGCGCCTGGTCCGAGATCACCGCGCGCGCATCGATCACCGCGTCGCCCCCGGCGCCACCATCATTTCAGCGTGCGCGACTTCCTGCTCGTCCACCCACGCTACGGTCGAGAATTTCCAGATGCCGCGCAGCGAGCGTTCCAGCTTCGCCGTGAGTATCAGCTGATCCCCGGGCATCACCGGCTTCCTGAAGCGCGCCTTGTCGATGCCGACGAAATAAAAGTGCGTCTGGTCATCGGGAATTACCCCGGCGGTAACGAAGCACAGGATACCTGCCGCCTGCGCCAGCGCCTCGATGATGAAGACCCCGGGCATGACCGGTCGGCCGGGGAAGTGGCCGGGAAAGAACGGCTCGTTGTAGGTGACATTCTTCAGCGCGCGAATGCTCTCGCCGGGGCGGCACTCGAGCACGCGGTCGATGAGCAGGAACGGGTAGCGGTGCGGCAGTTGCCTTAAGATCGCTTGGATGTCGAGTTGTACCGGCTCAGTCATGATCTTCTTCCTGGCCGCTCTGCACGCCCGCGGCGCGCTCCAGTCGCTTGACACGTGATTCGAGCCGGCCGCTGCGCTTGAAGCGCGCCACCAGTCGACGCCAGGCGCCCGCCTCCTCCAACGGAATGCCGCCGGAGTATATGCCGGGCTGGGTGATCGAGTGGCTCACCATCGTGTAACCCGTGATGACGACGTCGTCGGCAATGCTGATGTGGCCGTTAAATCCCGCCCCACCGCCGATCATGCAGCGTTTGCCGATGGTGGCGCTGCCGGATATGCCGACGCAGGCCGCGAGCACGCTGTGCGCGCCGATGCGCACGTTGTGGCCGACCTGGATGAGGTTGTCGAGCTTCACGCCCTCCTCGAGCACGGTGTCTTCGATGGCACCGCGGTCGATGGTGGTGTTGGCGCCGATTTCCACATCAGCCTCGATGCGCACGCCACCCAGCTGTGGCACCTTCAGCCACGTGCCGCGCTCGCTCGCAAAGCCGAAGCCATCGCTGCCGATGACCACCCCGGGATGCACTACGACCCGCGCTCCGAGTTGCACGCCGCCGCACAAGGTCACACGCGCGACGAGGCGCACGTCCTCGGCGAGCGTGACGCCCCCATCGAGGTGGCAGTGCGGGCCGATATAGCTGCGCGCGCCCACCACGGCGCCGGCGTCGATGCTCGCGAACGCGCCCACCTGGGCGGACGGATCCACTCGTACGCCCGGCGCCACCAGCGCGCTCGGGTGCACGCCCGGAGCGGCGGGCGGGGCGGGGTGCAACACGGCAGCGATGCGCGCGTAGGTGGCGTAGGGGTTATCGCAGATGAGTGACTGCGTCGGGCAGGCATCGGCGCTGGCCGCGTCCAGCACCACCGCCGCGGCGCGCGTGGCCGCCAGCTGCGGGCGGTAGTGGGGGTTGGCGAGAAACGCGAGCGAGCGCTCGTCGGCGTTCGCGAGCGTCGCCACGCGCTCCACGCGCGCCTGCGGGTCGCCGCGCAGCTCGCAGCCGAAGCGCACCGCGAGCTCCCCCAAGGAAACCACCATGGCCGTTTGCGACCCGCCGCGGATGCGAACCGCCGCTGCGGCGCAGGGCCCTTAGTGCGCCTGCGGCTTCGCGGGTGCCGCCGCCGGCTTGGGAGGCGCACTCGCCGCCGGCGCACCGGCGCGCGCCTGCAGCGCGGTCAGGATCGCCGGCGTCACGTCGATCGCCTGCGCGAAGGAAATGGCGGCCTCGGCGCTCAGAATCAGGTCAAAGCCCTGCGCCTTGGCATAGTTACGCACCTCCTCGCCGAGGGTACGCTGCAGGCGCGACAACTCCTCGTTGCGCCGCGCGGTGAAGTCGTCCTGCAATTCGCCGCGCGCCCGCTCGAAGTCGCGCGCGCCGTCACGCAGATCCTTCTCCGCGCGACTGCGCTGATCCTCGGTCATCGTGGCGCCGTCTTTCTGCAGCTTGTCCTGCTTGGCCTTTACGGCCTGGCCCTGCGCCTGCAGCGTGCGTTCGCGCGGCGCGAACTCTGAGCGCAGCAAATCCTGGATCGCCTTGCCCTGCGGGGACTCCTGCAGGAGCCGCGCCGGGTCCACGACACCGATCTTGGTGTCCGCCCAGGCGGCCACCGCGGCCAGCGCTCCACCTGCTGCAATCAAACAAACCGCCAACTTACTGATAATCAGACGCTTCACGGAACTACCTACCTCGTGTGTGAACGATTACGTATCGATGTTTTCAGTCTGGTCCGCCGGGACCGAAGGAGCTCCCGGCTAATCTCCTAGTATCGCGTAGATCGGCTCCCGTAGCTGCTTTAACTTCAGAAAGCCTGACCAACCGAGAACTGGAAGGTCTCCGTTTCGTCGCCCCAGGTGGTGATCCCGTTGCTGGGTTTCGCGTTCAGCGGCAGGCCGAAACTGAACCGGAAGAGGCCGAGCGGGGCCAGCCACTGCACCGCCACGCCCACCGAGCGCTTCAGGTCGTTCACGCTGAAGTGGTAGTCCTCGGGGGTAATGCCGTCGGGTCCGTAGAACTGGATCTTGTTGCCGGTCTGGAATACGTTGCCCATGTCAACGAAGCCGCTGACGCGCACGGTCTGCGCCCATTTGGCCGGCACCGGGAATATCAGCTCGTTCTGGTTCACGATGCGCAGGTTGCCGCCGTAGGGGTTGCCGAACTGGTCCTTCGGCCCCAGGCGGCTCTCACGATAGCCGCGGACCGTGTCCGGTCCCCCACCGAAGAACTCGCGGTACGGCGGGATGGCGGTGGTATCCCCGAGCGGTGAACCGTAATCCACCCCGGCGCGTATCGACAGGTTCCACCGGCCCCACAGCGGGATGTACTTCAGGAATGCGTAGTTGGCGATGTAGTACTGCACGTTGCTGCCTGGCACGGTCGCGGACAGGGAGATGGTCTGGCGCATGCCGCGATCGGCGAACAACGTGCGGTTGCGCGTATCCCAGTCCCAGCCCAGCACGGCCTCGGTGGTCGTGAAGTCCGTGCCGTAGAAAACATACTCGTTGTTGCTCGCATCATCGTGGGCGAGACGGCTGTAGGGATGGCCGTTGTCCTGCACCCACTGCTGCGCCTGCTCGGCGCTGGAAAGGGAGTTGGTGAGGAGCGAGGAGCTGTCGAACGCCATGCCGAAGCGCAGGTACATGTACTCCGTGATCGGATACGCCCAGGTCGGACCGAAGCTCAAGGTACGCGAGGAGAAGTTCGACGAGGACGAGACGAACTGCGTGACGTCGCTGTAGCTCACCGACAGTGAGCGCTGCAGGTTGTCGATGCTGGTGTAGGGGTTCGTCTGCGTGATGCTGTAGACCTTGCTGAAGGCGCCGCCGTTCAAGTTGAGCGCGATGCGCTGGCCAGTGCCGAGGAAGTCGGCGTCGGCGAAACTGCCGTTGAGCATGAACTTGTAGCTCTCCGAGTAGCCGATGCCACCGGAGAGCTGCGACGCCGGACCCTCTTCGATCTTGTAGTTGACGTCCACGAGGTCCGGGGAGCCAGCCACCGGGATGGTCTCGAATTCCACCGATTTCACGTACGGCAGGCGCTGCAGGCGCTGCTTGGAACGCTCCAGCGAGGTGTTGGACAACCAGCCGCCCTCGAGCTGCCGCATCTCACGCCGCAGCACCTCATCGTTGATGCGGTTGACGCCAGAGAAGGTGATGTTGCGGACGTAGACGCGGCTGCCGGGATCGACGAAGAAGGTCAGCGACACCGTGTGGTTGGCGTTGTCGGCGGTCGGCACGGGCTCGACCTTCGCGAAGGCATAGCCGTCGCGCCCCATGCGGTTCTGCATCAGCTCCTGTGAGGACGTGATGAGCTTACGGTCGAAGATATCCCCCGGGCGCACCAGCAGGAGCTGCTCCAGCTCCGGCTCGGGCACGACGAAGGTGCCCGCGAGCTTGATCTGCGACAGCTTGTAGACCTGGCCTTCATCGATGTTGACGGTGATGAAGATGTCTTCCTTCTCGGGAGCGATGGCTACCTGGGTGGAATCGATCTGGAAATTCGCGTAGCCGCGATCCATGTAGTAGTTACGCACCTTTTCCAGGTCGCCCTGCAGCGATTCGCGCGAGTAGCGATCATCCTGCTTGTACCAGGACAGCCAGTTGGGGGTCTGCAGCTCGAGCGTCTCGAGGATGTCCTTCTGCCGAAAGCGGGTGTCGCCGACGAGGTTGATCTGGCGGATCTTGGCGCGCGCGCCTTCCTTGATATCGATCTTGATCTTGACGCGGTTGCCGGCTTCCTCTTCGACCTTGGCATCGATCTTCACGCCGTACTTGCCGCGGCTGAAGTACTGGTCGGTGAGGTACTGGGTGACGTCGTCGAGCACGCTGCGGTCAAAGGTCTTGCCGGTCGCAAGTCCCACGCCGCGCAGCGATTTCTGCAAATCCTCGGTCTTGATGTCCTTGTTGCCGGTGATCTCGAAGCTCTCGATCGAGGGGCGCTCGATCACCACCACCACCAGCGTGTTGCCGTCGCGGCGCATCTGCACGTCGCGAAAAAAGCCGGTGGTGTACAGGGCGCGGATCGCCTCGCGCACGCGCGCCGCGGTAAGGTGATCGCCGATGTTCACCGGCAGGTAATTGTAGACCGTGCCTTCGGAGACCCGCTGCAGGCCCTCGATGTGGATGTCGCCGACGATGAAGTCCGCGACGGACGGTGCGGCAACGGGCGGCGGCGCCGTGACCTGCGGCTCCTGCTGTGGCTGCGGCTCCTGCGCCCACGAGCCGACGGCGTGCACGGCAAGCACCACGCCCGCAAGCAGTACGCGCGTCAGCACCCGCGTCTTCACCCCTGAACCCCCAATCTCTTTGTCATCGCGCACCCGCCGCCTCAACTCTCACGTTGCACTATTCGAGGACTGAAGACTCGCGCCTTCAGGAAATTCAACCACCCGCGGCCCGTTGTCTCGCGTCAGCTGAACTGGCGCGCAATGTCGTTATACAGCGCGACCCCCATCAGGACGATGAGGAGCGCGATGCCGACCTGCTGTCCGAAAGCCTGTGTGCGTTCGGAGAGCGGGCTGCCCTTGAGCCACTCGACCAGCTGAAAGACGATCTGCCCGCCGTCCAGAAGCGGAATCGGCAGCAGGTTAAGAAAGCCCAGCGACAGGGATATCAGCACCAGGAATCCCAGGAACGGTGCCACGCCCGCCTCGGCCGACTCGCCCGCGAACTCGGCGATGGACAGCGGTCCGCTCAGGTTTTTCAGCGANNCCCGCGTCCTTGGACCATGCGCGCGAACAGGCGCGCCTGCAGCAGCGTCATGTTCCAGGCTTCAGCGCTGGCGCGCGTCAACGCCGCCGTCGCCGACAGATCGGTGTGCACGAGCATGCTGTCGGGGTACTTGCCCGGGGTCTGCGGCTCGACGTGGATGCGACCGAGACGCTTGCCGCCGACCTCATCGCTCGCCACCTGCAGTTGCACGTTGCGCGCGACGCCGCCGCGCAGCACCTCGATGCTCACACGCACGCCGGGACGCGCGTTGATGTAGGCGACCAGGTCGCGGAAGTCGTGCATCGCTACGCCATCGATGGCGACGATACGGTCCCCGGCAAGAAGTCCCGCGCGTGCCGCCGGCCCGTCGGGGATTATCTTGCCGAGGACTGCCGGTGGCGACGGCGTCCAGGGCTGGAATCCGAGTCCGCGAAACAGCTCCGACGGCTCGGTGAGGCGGCGCCGCTCGGCTGGATCCGGCACGCTCAGCACGGCGGCGCGCGTGTCGCCGTTGACGCCGCGCACGCGCAGGGTGATCTGCCCGCGCGAGCTCATCGCGTCCAGCAGGCCAAACACCAGGTCGCGCTCACTGGCAACCGCCGAGCCGTTGATGGCGCGGACTTCATCGCCGGGGCGCAGGCCGGCGACATCCGCCACGGAAGCCGCCGTCACCTCGCCGACGACCGGCTTCACCTCGGTCGTGCCGCTCGCCCACAGCATGCCCCACAGCACCAGCACCGCGAACAGGATGTTAAAAGCCGGTCCCGCGAGCAGCACGACGATGCGCTGCCAGTGCGGACGGCGGGTAAAGGAGCGCGCCAGGTCGGCCGCCGGCACCGGGCCCTCGCGCTCGTCCAGCAGCTTCACGTAACCGCCGAGGGGCAGCGCCGCGAGCACGTATTCGATGCGATCGGCTCCGCCGATGTGGGTGAGCAGCGGGCGCCCGAAGCCCACCGAGAAGCGCAGTACCTTGAAGCCCAAGCGGCGCGCGACCCAGTAGTGCCCGAACTCGTGCACCGTGACCAAAAGGCCCACGGCGATCAGGAACCACAGTGCGTACCAAAGGAAATTCATGCGTGAGCGTCCCTTACCGATTCGCTTCTTGTGGTGGCAAAAATCCGCTCACGTGCACGCCGTCTGCCTTCCGCGTCGGCGGCCAGCACCTCCGCCAGCCCGCCGGGCGCCCCCCCGCTGACCCGCTGCATCACGGCTTCAATGACCGCCGCGATGCCGGGAAAGTTCAATCTGCGCTCCAGGAACGCCTGCACCGCGACCTCGTTGGCCGCGTTAAGCACGACCGGATGCAGGCCGCCGGCGCGCGCCGCCGCCTGCGCCAGCGCGAGGCAGGGGAACTTCTCCAGGTCGGGCGCGGCAAAGTCCAGCCGCCCGACCTTCAGCAGGTCGAGGAATTCTACACCGGAGTCGATCCTCTCGGGCCACGCGAGCGCGTGCGCGATGGGCGTGCGCATGTCCGGAGCGGAGAGCTGCGCGAGCATCGAGCCGTCCGCGTACTCGACCAGCGAGTGCACGATGCTCTGCGGGTGCACGAGGATCTCGATCTGCTGCGCGCTCAATCCAAACAGCAGACGCGCCTCGATCAGCTCCAGCCCCTTGTTCATGAGCGTGGCGGAGTCCACCGAGATCTTGCGGCCCATGACCCAGTTCGGGTGCGCGCAGGCAGCCTCGGGTGTGACCGCCTCGAGCGCGGCGCGCGGCAGATCACGAAACGGTCCGCCGGAAGCGGTCAGCAGCACGCGCTTCAACCCCGCCGGCGGGATCCCCGGTACGCTGCCAGCGGGCAGGCACTGGAAGATGGCGTTGTGCTCGCTGTCGATGGGCAGCAGCGTCGCCCCCGAGCGCTGCACCGCCGCCATCAGCAACGGGCCCGCCATCACGAGCGACTCCTTGTTGGCGAGC
>PMHN01000350.1 GCA_003156695.1 Gammaproteobacteria bacterium | reverse complement strand
ATGCCCTCCGCTCCGTCGGCGGCAGCCGCGGTCCGGAAGCCGTGGCGCTCGAGCGCTTTTTGCATGACATGCATCTCGGTCGGTGAGTCGTCCACGATGAGTATGAGCGGCATGACTCTTATCTCCCGATATGCGTCTCGATCGCGTTCAACAGCTCATCTTTCGTAAACGGCTTCGTCAGGTAGTGCTCGGAGCCTACGATGCGCCCGCGTGCACGATCGAACAGACCGTCCTTCGAAGACAGCATGATCACAGGAATCTGACGGAAAACCTTGTTGTGCTTGATGAGCGAGCAGGTCTGATAACCATCCAGCCGCGGCATCATGATATCAACGAACACGATGTCGGGTTGATGGTCGGCGATTTTGGCGAGCGCATCAAATCCGTCGATCGCGGTGAACACCTCGCAACCTTCCTTCGCGAGCAGCGTTTCGGCCGTTCTGCGGATCGTTTTGCTGTCGTCGATCACCAGGACTTTCAAGCCCTGGAGCTTCGAGTTGCTGCCCGTCACGGTGCTGAGAACTCCTGCCATAGACATGTGGGATACGCGTGCGAAGTGAGATGGAATCCGAGCGCAGTTTTTAACATATCGGTACACCCCCCGCTATGCCACGCCCGTCACGTTTTTGCGAGTTAAGCACGCGGCTTCGCTAGAGTTTTGCGCCGCTTCGACATATTCGCCTCGGCGTTAATCATAATCCCAAAGCTTCCGCTACCATTCGACCCCATGAAAGCATCGCGTCGTTTGGCCGTCGTCATGGATCCGATCGCGCAGATTACCTACGCGAAGGACTCGACCCTGGCGATGCTCATCGCCGCACAGGCGCGCGGCTTCGAACTTTCCTACCTTGAACAGCCCGACCTCGCCCTGCGCGACGGCATAGCTTGCGCACGTCTGCGCACCTTGAGCGTACGCGCCGATCCACTCTCCTGGGCGACGCTGGGCGAGCCGCACGTCGCGCCCTTGGGGGAGTTCGATTGCATTCTCATGCGCAAGGACCCGCCGTTCGACATGGAGTACATCTACTCGACGTACATACTCGAGCGCGCCGTGGATCAAGGCGCCCTCGTCGTCAACCATCCGCGCGGCCTGCGCGACATGAATGAGAAGGTCTACACCGCCTGGTTTCCNNATGGCATGGGGGGCCGCTCGATCTTCGTGATCGAGCGCGACGACAAGAACAGGCACGTGATCTTCGAGACCTTGAGCGACTACGGCCAGCGCTTCATCATCGTGCAGCGCTATCTGCCGGAGATCGCAGTAAGCGGCGACTCGCGCATTCTCCTCATCGAGGGCGAGCCTGTGGAATTCGCCCTGGCGCGCATTCCGGCGGCCACGGATCATCGCGGCAATCTTGCCGCCGGCGCTCGCGGCGTCGGCCGTGCGCTCAACGAGCGCGACCGCTGGCTTGCCCGGCAGATCGGCCCCAAGCTTGCGCGGGAGGGCATGATGTTTGTGGGGCTGGACGTGATCGGCGGCTATGTCACGGAGATCAATGTGACGAGCCCGACCGGCATTCGCGAGCTCGACAAGCAGTTCGGGATCAACATCGGCGAGCTCCTGATCGGCGCGGTGGAGAAACGGCTCAGCGGTGCCGCGAGCACCGCGGCGGCCGGGGCCTAGCGGGAATCGGGGATGCCGCGCCGTGCGCTCATGCTGCGCGAGGGCAAGGCACCCGTCTGGGATCGCCTGCTCACCATGCTGTTCCTCGCCGCGCTGCTGCACGGGTTGATCATTCTTGGCGTCACCTTCAATGCCGCGGCGAGCACCAACGGCGGCGCCCCGGGGCTCGAAGTGCTGCTGGTGTCGGAGGAGCTCCCGGAGGCCGACAAGAACCCGGGCGCGACCTATCTCGCCCAGCGCACGCAGCTCGGCTCGGGCAACACCCGCGATGCGGTGGCCCCGCACAACCGCTCCTCCACGGTCCCGCTGCAACCGCACGCCGGCACGGCTGAGGGCACTTCGCTCGCGGACGCCGGTGATCTGGCCGGCAGTCCCGATGAGCGCGTGCTCACCACCACCGCCTGGACCACAGACGTGCGCTACCTCGCCGACATGGGTAACACCGGCACGGTGCGGGATAAGCCGCTCCTTATTGATGAACCGCCGACGGCGCAACCGGGACCCGAGGACGAACAGGGTCCCGCGCAGCTGCGCGGACCGAAGCGCGACGAGCTGTGGGTCACGCCCGACACGCGAGCGTCCATCGTGGCGCCTTACCTGGATGCCTGGCGCCGCAAGGTGGAGCGCATCGGCGATATCAACTACCCGACCATAGCCCGCACCGCCGAGGCGGCGGCGAACCCGGTTCTCGAGGTCGGCATTGCCTCGAGCGGCACACTCGACCGAGCGGTCATCACCCGCTCCAGCGGTAACCCGGAACTCGACCAGGCGGCGCTCGCGATCCTGAAACTGGCCAGTCCCTTCGACCCGTTTCCGCCCGAGGTCGCCGCGAAATACCGGGTGCTGCGCTTTGCCTACGAATGGCAGTTCGAGGGTGGCCGCGTCGGGCGCGGCAAGGTGACAACCGTTCCTTGAGAGTGCAACGCGCCATGCCCATACTAAAGGCATGGCCGCCAAGCACAGGCCGACAGAGGGCGACGCCCCCGCGAGCGAAAGCGTGGAGGCCGGCTCCGAAATCGCCGAAGACACACCCGGCGGCCTGACGAATCACCTGCTGATCGCCATGCCACAGCTGTCCGATCCGAATTTCGCGCAGACGGTGGCGCTCATTTGCGAGCACACCGATAAGGGCGCGCTCGGCATCGTTCTCAACAAGCCCCTGCCGATGAAACTCTCCGACGTGCTCTCGCAGATGAAGCTCGAACCGACCACCGCGGACATCGCGGAGCAACCGGTGCTGCGCGGCGGTCCGGTGCACACCGATCGTGGGTTTGTGCTGCATCGCCCGGGCGGGCAGTGGGATCACACGCACATGGTGTCCGACACCATCCAGGTGACCACTTCGCGCGATGTGCTCGCCGCCATGGCGCGTGGCGAGGGCCCCTCGGATGCCTTCATTGCACTTGGCTATGCGGGCTGGGAGTCCGGGCAGCTCGAGAAGGAGATGAAGGACAACGCCTGGGCATCCATGCCGGTCGATGCACGCGTGGTGTTCGAACTGCCGTTCCAGGAGCGCTGGGCCGGGGCATGGCGCCTGCTGGGCGTGGATGTCGAGCGCCTGAGTCCTGACGCTGGTCATGCGTAAGCCGCCACCTGCCAGGCTGCGCAGCAGGGCATGACCGCCCACGCCGTTCTCGCCTTCGACTTCGGACTGAAACGTATTGGCATTGCCTCCGGCGACACCCTGACGCGTACGCCGGCGCCGCGACCGGCGGCGATCTGCGGTCCCGCGGGTCCGGACTGGGATGCCATCGCCCGTGAAGTTCGCGCACTCGCACCCGGGGTCCTGGTGGTCGGCGCCCCGTATAATGTCGACGGCAGCGAGGGGACAATGAGCGCCGCCGTCCGACACTTCGCCGCCGAACTCGAACGTCGCTTCGCCCTGCCCGTCCAGATGGTCGACGAGCGCTACTCCTCGCTCGAGGGGAACGAGGCTCTGAAGTCGCGGCGCGCGAGCGGCGCGCGCCGCCGGCGCGTGCAGCGCGCCGACATCGACAGCGCGGCCGCGACGGTGATTCTCGGGCGCTGGTTTGCGGGCGAAAACAACCAGGGGATGCGATGCCGGAAGTAACGACTGAGCAGCTGCGGCCCGACGGATCGCTGCGTCACCTCTTGACGCTCGAGGGCCTGTCCCGCGTGCAGATCGAACGGCTGCTCGAGCGCGCACAGGGATTTGTCCGGCCCCTGGGTGTGCGACCCGCCATGAGCCAGGCGCTCAGCGGTGCCACGGTCGCGAATCTCTTCACCGAACCGTCCACGCGCACGCGCGTGAGTTTCGAGCTCGCCGCCAGGCGCTTAGGAGCCCAGGCCGTGAACCTCGAGATGCAGCTCTCATCGCGCGTCAAGGGCGAGAGCATGCTCGACACCGTGTACACGCTGCAGTCCATGCAGGTGGACGCGTTCGTCATCCGCGACGCTGAAGCGGGTGTGCCGCAGCTGGTGGCCGCGCACGTCGCGCCGCACGTGAGCGTCCTGTCCGCAGGCGAAGCGCACCTGTCGCACCCGACCCAGGGGCTGCTCGATGCCCTCACCATCCGGCAAAGCAAGCCGCATTTCGCGGGACTCGCGGTCGCCATC
>PMHN01000300.1 GCA_003156695.1 Gammaproteobacteria bacterium | reverse complement strand
CCCCATCCTGCCAGCGCACGTGATCCCAGGTGTGTACGCCAACCTCAAAGCCGCGGCGCGCAATGTCGCGCATGAATTCGCCACAGCGCCGCCCGATGTGCGGGCCCGGCAACAGCACCCCGTACATGAGCGTCTTCACGCCGTAGTGCTGCACGACCGAGGTGCGCTTCACCTTGCTGAAGAAACCGCGGCGGAAGACGCGCTTGATCGCGCGCCCCGTATGATCGGGACCCAAGCTGAAAAGAAAGGTGGCACGCACGTCGAGCCGTTCCAGCAGNNCCTCGCGTGTGCCGCGGCAGGTATCGACGTCTATCTTGAGGGCGATCAGCGACACGGATGGGCGGCCGGTGCGGTCAATGCTACGCCAGCGGCAGCGGCCGCTGTGCGAGGGTGCCGGCGAGCCGCGCCAGGTCGATGGGTCCGTGGGCATCCGCGGCTTCGAGCAACCGCAATGCGCCGCCGTCGCCGCACGCGGCATAACACGCCCCGTCCATGCCAAACAGCTGCAGTCCCGGCGCCGGCGCACGCTGCGCGCCGAGGCGGGTGCGATGGATCTGCCAGCGCTCGGCGCCAACTTGCGCAAACGCGCCCGGGAAAGGCGGCGCCACGGCACGCACGAGGTTATGGATCTGCAGTGCCGGTCGTGTCCAGTCGATCCGCCCGTCTTCGGGCCGGCGACGGCCGAAGTACTGCCCGGGCTCGATCGGCTGCGGCTTGCGCGGCGCGTTGCCGGCAATGAGGCCCGGCAGCGAGCGCGTGAGCACGGTCTCGGCGGCCACCGTGACCTTGGCAAACACGTCACGGGCGTTGTCATCCTGCAGGATCGGTACCGCCTGTTGATCCACGATGTCGCCGGCGTCCGCGCGCTCGACCATGTAGTGCAGCGTCGCCCCGCTCTCACGCGCGCCCTTGAGAATGGCCCAGTTCACGGGTGCGCGTCCGCGGAATTTCGGCAGTAGCGAGCCGTGCATGTTGAGGGCACCGCGGCGCGCGGCGCGCAGCAGTGGCGTCCCCAGCATGGAGCGGTAATAGAAGGAGAACAGGAAGTCGGGCGCCAGCGTTGCAACTCTCGCCTCGAGCTCCGGCGTGCCGGCCTCGGCGGGCGCAATCACGGTGAGGCCGTAGTCGGCGGCGGTCGCGGCGACACTGGCATACCACCGCGTTTCGTGCGGGTCATCCGGGACGGTAACCACCAGGGGAATATCGACCTCCGCAGAGATGAGGGCCTTGAGGCACCGGACTCCGACATCGTGGTAAGCGAAAACGACGGCGCGCGCCGCGCTCACTCAGGCGCTCCCCGCACGACGCGCGCCGGCTGCGTCACATCCAGCGCCGGTCCGGCTGGCGCCGCGAGGTGTTGCAGCCGCGCAGTGCCGGACTCGTCCTCGAGCACGGCGGCTATCGTGTAACGCGGCCGCTGACGCACCTGCTCGTAGATGCGCCCGACGTACTCGCCCACGACCCCGAGCCCGAGCAAGGTCACGCCGATCAGGAAAAACGCGATCGCGAACAGTGTGAATAAGCCTTGCGCCTCTGGGCCGACGATCAGGCGACGGATGAAGAGGACCACCACCAGCAGCAGCGAGATGAATGCAATTGCAGCGCCCGCCACCGAGAAAAATTGCAACGGCGCCACCGAGAATCCGGTCATCAGGTCAAAGTTCAGCCGTATGAGGCTGTAGAGCGAGTACTTCGACTGCCCCACGGTGCGTTCCGCGTGCGCCACCTCAATCTCCACCGGATGACGCGCGAAAGTGTAGGCGAGCGCCGGCACGTAAGTGCTGACTTCGGTGCAGTGGTTCACCGCATCGACGACCGTGCGATGGTAACCGCGCAGCATGCAACCCTGGTCGGTGATACGGATCGACGTCGTGCCCTCGCGAATGCGGTTCATGAGGCGCGATGCGTAGCGGCGCCACATCCGGTCCTGGCGGCTGACGCGGATGGTGCCGACAAAATCCGCCCCCTGGTCCATGGCCGCGACCAGGCGCTGAATTTCTTCGGGTGGATTCTGCAGGTCGGCATCGAGGGTAATCACGTAGGTGCCGCGGGTTTGCGCAAACGCCGCGAGAATCGCCAGGTGCTGGCCGGCGTTACGCGCCAGCACCACCACCCGCGTCACATCGGGTCGGCGTTCGAACTGCTCGCGCAGCACCGCCACGGAGCGATCGGCGCTGCCGTCATCCACAAACACGATCTCGTAGGAGCGCCCGAGGGCATCGAGCGCCGGATACAGCCGCTCGAACAGCAGCGGCAAGCCCTCCTGCTCGTTGTATACCGGAATCACCACCGAGACGGCCGGGCTCACGTGCGCGCTCCGTGGACGATCGCAGTCGCGGCCGCAACCACCCGCTCCACATCCTGCAGGTGCATGGCGGGAAACAGCGGCAGAGTCACCGTTTCGCGGCCGATCCGTTCGGCATTCGGGAACTGCCCCTCGCGGTAACCGAGTGCGCGGTAGGCACTGAAGAGATGAATCGCCGGGTAGTGCACGCCGACACCGATGCCGCGCGCCTTCATGGCCTCGATGAACTGCGGGCGCGAAATGGACTTAAGCGGCAGCAGCGGCGTGAATACATGCCAGCTGTGGCCCTCATCGCCGCGCTCCGGGAGCCGCAGCGGCGCATCCTTGCCCCACAGCTCGAAATAGCGCGCCACCAGCGCCCGCCGGCGCGCGTTGAACCCCTCCAGGCGCTTGAGTTGCCCGAGTCCCACGGCGGCGGCGACGTCCGAGAGGTTGTACTTGCCGCCGGCGAGCAGCGTGTCGAAACCATCAACACCTGATTTCACCTGGCCGTGCCAGCGATGCAGCTCAATGCTCTTCAGCTCCTCGGGGGTGCCGCCGGAGATCGCCCCACCCTCGATGGTGGTGATGTTCTTGTTGGGGTGGAAGCTGAAGCACACCAGATCGCCAAAGCTGCCGATGCGGCGACCCCGCCACACCGAGCCGATCGCGTGCGCCGCGTCCTCGATGACGCGTAGCTTGTGTTTGCCCGCGATCGCGTAGAGGCGCTCCATATCCACCGGCAGGCCGGCGAAGTGCACCGGCATGATGGCGCGCGTGCGGGGCGTGATCGCCGCCTCCACCTGATCCAGATCGACATTGCGCGAATCGAGTCCGACGTCGACGAATATCGGCCGGGCGCCGACGCGCACGATGACGTTGGCGGTGGCGACGAAGCTTAGGGCCGGCGTGATGACTTCGTCTCCGGCGCCGATGCCGCAGGCGAGCAGCGCCATTTCCATTCCCGCGGTGGCGGAAGTCTGGCTGCGCACCGGCCGCCCGCCCAGATACTGCGACAGCTGCGCTTCCAGCTGCGCGACTTTAGGTCCGCTGGCCAGCCACCCCGAGCGCAGCACCTCGGCCACGGCCGCGATGGTCTCTTCGTCAATGTTCGGCCGCGTGAACGGCAGGAAGCTGTCGGTCTGTCTGCTGGAATCGTTCATGAGCGGGTTACCAACACGACTCCCAGTACGATGACACCGATGCCCGCAACGCGCTGCGCGTTCGGCACCTCACCCAGCAGCCACCAGGCGAGCCCGATGTTGATGACATAGCCCATCGACAGCAGCGGATACGCCTGGCTCACCGGCACGCGCGACAACCCCACCAGCCAGACGATGACCGACAGGCCGTACGCGCCTAGCGCATACCATAGCGACGGCACCACCAGCAGGTCGAGCCCCCGCTTCCACGCACTGCCATCCCCAGCCACCAGGGGACCGCTGACCTGGGTCGCGGCTTTCAGCCCCAGCTGCGCCAGGGCGTTGAGCAGTACTCCGCATGACAGGATGGCAAAATCGGCGAGCTTCACTTAGCGACTCACTGCGACGGTGTAGTTGTCTGCGGCCAGCACCCGTCCGGGAAGCCCGCGGCGCCGCCAGGAATCCCAGACTCCCGGATCGAAGAATGCCACGGCTGCGCCTCCGGCGCTCCAGCGCGCGGCGAATTCGTCCAGGCTCATGCGCGCTTGCGGCTCTTCGCTCAGCCCAAACTGCAGCTCACCCTCAAATGCGACCGGCTGCAGCGTGCGACCCAGGTACGGCGAGATGGTCTCGCGATACTGTCCAACGCTGTAAAGCGGCGTGTGCGCGCTGACGTAGGGACGCACCGCGGCAACCAGGTCGCGTGCCGAGCGCGCCGGCGGAATGGCGGTGTATTCGCTCAGCAGGCTCTGCCACGCGAGTATGGCGCCGGCGGCGGTCACCACGACGCGGCTCGCGAGTGTCAGCCGCCGGCTGCCGAAGGTAACCGCCACCCCGGCGCAGGCGGCGACGACCGCGGCCGCCGCCCAGGCAACTGCCTCGTGCGGCACGAAGCTGTTGCGCCGCGCGCTATAGATAAGGAGACCCACGGCAAGAAACACTACCAGCCCGGCGACCACCCGCGCTGCGTGCCGTGTGAAGCGCATGTGGTCAGCGACGAATGCCCCGGTGATCGCCGCCAGCACCGGGAACATGGGCAGTATGTACGGCGCGAGCTTGGAGCCGGACGCGGAAAAGAACGCGAGCGTCACGGCGGCGTAGACAGCCAGGAACTTCAGCGGTTTGAACCCGGCTGTCGCCTCGGCGCTCCACGCCGCGCGCCACGCCCGCGCCAGCGGCAACGCCCACGGCAATGCACCGATCAGCAGCAGCGCCAGGAAGTACCACCAGGGCTCGACGCGCTGGTGCACCGTGGTGAGGAAGCGCGTGAAGTGCTCGTGCACGAAGAAGAACCCGGGAAAGCTCGGGTTGCGCAGCGACACCACCACGAACCAGGGGGCGGCCAGCAACCCGAACAGGGCCAGCCCGGGCAATGGATGCAGGCGGCGCCAGGTGAGCGTGTCGCGCTCGATGAGCGTGTAGAGCACCAGCGCCGTCCCGGCGAGTGCCCCGACCACGATTCCCTTGGAAAGCACGGCCAGCGCGGCCGCTCCCCAGGCGAGCAGCATCCAGCGCCGCTCGGCCGTGGATTTCACCGCGCTCGTCTGGCCTAAGGTGAAGGCAAAGACCGCGCAGCTCAGCCACAGCGTAAAGCCGGCATCCAGCAGGTTCAGGTGGCCGACGATACCGAAGTACGGGCTCACGGCGAGCGCCGTCAGGCTCACCAGGGCCGCCTCGAAGCCGTAGCGGCGCCTCACCCACACAAACACCAGCGGCATGCAGGCGAAGCCAAGAACCGCCGACCACAGTCGTGAGCTCCACTGGTGCACACCCACCGCGGCATACGCCGCCGCGGTTGCCCAGTATTGCAGCGGGGGCTTTTCGAAGTATTTGAGCCCGTCGAAGCGTGGCGTGATCCAGTCCCCGCTCGCGAGCATCTCGCGCGGAATTTCCGCGTAACGACCCTCGTCAGGATCGAGCATCGGTCGCACGGGTACGGTGGCGAACCACGCCACTGCCAGCAACGTCCACGCCAGCCATCCGGGCCGCCTCGCGTGGAGGCCCTGCACCTCGCTGCCCATGTGCGCGGCAGCGTGCCGCTAGATACCCGCGGCCATCGCCGCCGCGCGGGTGCCGAAGCCTTCCTGCTGCACGTAGAAATCGATGGTGCGCCGGATCGCGGTATCCATGTCGGTCGTGGGCTGCCAGCCCAGATCGCGCTTCGCCGCCTCGACGTTCGGCACGCGCACCTGAATATCCTGGTAGTACTTGCCGTAGTACTCCCCGGCCGAGATGTCGATGATCTGGGTCGCCTTGGCCGCGTCCCGCAGCACCGGGAATTCCTGCGCGATGCGGATGGTGCGCTGCGCGAGATCGCGGATCGAGATGCAGTTGGCCGGATTGCCGATGTTGAAAATGCGCCGGCTGGCGCAGCCGTCCTTGTTCTCGAGGATGGTGAGCAGCGCCTCGATGGCATCGTCGATGTAGGTGAACGAGCGCTTCTGGCTACCGCCGTCGACAAGCTTGATCGGGCGCTTGTAGAGCACGTTGGAGAGAAACTGCGTGAACACGCGCGAACTGCCCTCCTTCGGTTCTTCGACGTTGTCCAGATTCGGGCCGATGAAATTGAAGGGCCGGAAGAGCGTGTAATCGAGGTTGTCGCGCACACCGTAGGCGTAAATCACCCGGTCGAGCAACTGCTTGGAGGCGGCATATATCCAGCGCTGCTTGTTGATCGGACCGTAGGTCAGCGGGCTCGTCTCCTCGTCGAGTACCGGATCCGGGGACATGCCGTAGATCTCGGAGGTGGACGGGAAGATCAGCCGCTTGTTG
>PMHN01000136.1 GCA_003156695.1 Gammaproteobacteria bacterium | reverse complement strand
ATGCCGGTGCGCGAGAAGCTCGACAACCTGATCTTTGTCATCAACTGCAATCTGCAGCGCCTCGACGGTCCGGTGCGCGGCAACGGCAAAGTCATTCAGGAACTGGAAGCCGCCTTCCGCGGCGCGGGCTGGAACGTAATAAAGGTCATCTGGGGATCGGATTGGGACAGCCTGATCGGTAACGACCAGGACGGGCTTCTGGTGCGGCGGCTCGGGGAAATCAGCGACGGGCAATATCAGAAATATTTTGTCGAGAGCGGAGCCTACTTCCGGCAGAATCTGTTCGGTGCCGACCCGCGTCTCCTGAAAATGGTGGAGCATCTTTCGGATGAACAACTGGCGCGCATGCGCCTGGGCGGGCACGATCCCATCAAAGTGCACGCAGCGTACCGGGCCGCCGTGGACCATGTAGGAGCGCCGACTATCATCCTCGCCAAAACTATCAAGGGCTATGGCTTGGGCGAAGCCGGCGAAGGCAAGAATATTACGCACCAGCAAAAGAAGCTGAACGAAGATGAATTGGAGCTGTTCCGTTCGCGCTTCGGGATTCCAATTCCTGACGACGAATTGCATAACGCTCCGTTTTACAGGCCATCCGACGACAGTGCGGAAATCAAGTACATGCAGGCGCGTCGCCAACAGCTTGGCGGATACATGCCGCAACGCAAAGTACTCGCCACGCCACTGAAGCCGGTCCTGGAGTCGCACTTCGAAGAATTTTATAAAGGCACCGAAGGGCGCGAAGTCGCGACCACCATGGTTTTCGTGCGATTGCTGGGGAAACTGCTGCGCGACCCGGAACTCGGCAAGCTGATTGTTCCCATCATTCCCGACGAAGCTCGCACCTTCGGTATGGAGGCGCTGTTCAGGCAGGTTGGCATCTACTCGAGTGTGGGTCAGCTCTACGAGCCGGTCGATATGGATACGCTTCTTTATTACAAAGAAGCGCAAGATGGGCAGATTCTGGAAGAGGGTATCACCGAAGCGGGATCGATGTGTTCGTTCATCGCTGCGGGTACGGCCTATGCGAACCACGGCATCAACACGATTCCGTTCTTTATTTATTACTCGATGTTCGGCTTCCAGCGGGTCGGCGACTTCATCTGGGCCGCGGGCGACATTCAGGCGCGCGGCTTTCTCATTGGCGCAACCGCAGGCCGCACCACCCTCGCAGGCGAAGGACTGCAGCATCAGGACGGCCACAGCCAGCTCGTCGCGACCACGGTGCCCAACTGCGTCGCCTACGATCCGGCCTACGCGTACGAACTCGCGGTCATCATTCACGAAGGCTTACGGCGCATGTACGTCGAGCAGCAGAGCATCTTCTACTACATCACCTGCATGAACGAGAACTACGTGCAGCCGGCGATGCCTGCCGGTGTGCAGGCGGGGATATTGAAAGGCATGTATTTGCTGCAGATCGGCGGGCGCGGCCGCGTGCGCGCGACGCTGCTCGGGTCCGGGACCATTCTGCGCGAGTGTCTGGCCGCGGCGGTGCTGCTCGAGAAAGACTATCAGGTGCCGGTGGATGTCTTCTCGGTGACGAGCTTCAGCGAGCTGCGGCGCGAGGCGCTCGAGTGCGAGCGCTGGAACATGCTGCACGCCGCAGAGCCGCCGCGCGAAGCCTATGTGCAGCAGTGTTTGAAGGAGCGCGAAGGTCCGATCGTCGCCGCCACGGACTACATGCGCACGCTCCCGGATCTCATCCGCCAATGGGCGGGGCCGCACTACATCACGTTGGGAACGGACGGTTATGGGCGCTCGGACTCGCGCGCCGCGCTGCGCAGGCATTTCGAAGTGGACCATAATTTCATCGTGCTCGCGGCGCTCAAGGGTCTTGCCGACGCGGGCATGATTGAACGCACGATGTTGCAGGATGCCATGGCGAATCTCGGCATCGATCCTGCAAGCCCTGATCCCTGGAAGATCTGACAGAGCGCTGCGCTCATGGCTCGTGAAGTCGAAGTGCGCGTGCCCGACATGGGCGACTTCAAAGAAGTCACCGTCATCGACGTGCTCGTGAAACCGGGCGATACCATCGAAGCCGAGGCGCCGCTCGTCACGCTCGAGACCGAAAAGGCGGCGATGGATGTGCCGTCGACGCTCGCCGGCGTCATCGAGAAAGTNNTCTCTCCCGGAGACCTTATCGCGACGGTGCGTGCGAATGACGAGGCTGCCGCACCTGTCGCCGCGGCGCCGGCTGCGCCGCCTGCAGCCGCTGCAGCAAGTGCGCCTGCACGAGTAGCTGCCCCCGCGCCTGAAACTGCACCCGTGGAGGCTTCTGAACCCCCGAGCGAGCCAGTCGCCCGCGCCGCACCGGTGGTTCTCAATCCGAAAGTCGAACCGGTGTTCAATGAGCGTGGCTTCTCGAAGGCGCATGCAGGTCCTTCGGTGCGCAAGCTTGCCCGCGAGATGGGAGTTGATCTCGCTCAGGTGAAGGGCACCGGCCCCAAGGCGCGCATCAGCCATGACGACGTCAAAGCCTTCGTCAAACGGATGCTGAGCGGCGCTGCGGCGCCCGCATCAGGGCCGGCATGGCCGGCGGTGCCGACGATCGACTTCAGCCAGTTCGGCCCCGTGGAGACCGAACCGCTGTCGCGCATCCAGCGCATCTCCGGGCCCCGGCTGCATGCGAGCTGGGTGAATATCCCGCACGTCACCCAGTTCGACGAAGCCGATATCACCGCGCTCGAAGAGATGCGGGCGAGCCTCAAGGACAAGGCACAGGCGGCGGGCGTCAAGCTCACGCCGCTCGCCTTCATCATGCGNNAACCTCATCGTGCGCAAGTACGTGCACATGGGATTTGCCGCTGATACGCCCAACGGACTCGTGGTGCCGGTGGTCCGGGACGCCGACCGCAAGGATGTCTACGGGCTCGCGCGCAGCCTGGGACAGCTGTCGGAAAAAGCGCGCGCCGGGAAACTGCCGCCGACTGACATGCAGGGCGGGTGTTTCACCATTTCGAGCCTGGGCGGCATCGGCGGCACGGCCTTCACGCCCATTATCAACGCGCCCGAGGTGGCGATTCTCGGTGTCTCGCGCTCGACGTTGCGCCCGGTGTATCACGAGGGCGGGTGGCTGCCGCGCCTCATGCTGCCGCTGTCGCTCTCCTATGATCACCGTGTCATCGACGGGGCCATGGCGGCGCGCTTCACCACCTGGCTCGCGCATACCCTGGCCGATCCACGCGGCCTACTCGAGGCGGTGTTGTGAGCCGCGTCGATCTGACGATCCCCGACATCGGCAATTTCAACGACGTGGCGGTTGTGGACGTGCTAGTGAAGATCGGCGACGTCGTGGCTGTGGATACACCGCTGGTCACGCTGGAAACCGACAAGGCCTCGATGGATGTGCCCGCAACGGCGGCCGGCACGGTTACCGAAGTTCTCCTCAAGCGCGGCGACAAGGTCTCGAAGGGTTCGCTGATCGCACGGCTGGAAGCTGCCGCGCCAGGTACGGCGGCATCGCCGTCTGCCGAGCCGCCGCCCGCTGCGGTGAGTGCGCCCACGGCTCCCGCCGAGGGCGCTGGCGATACAGTGCGGATGCCCGCGCCCAACACCGGCACTGCCGAACGTGCGGCTGAGTTCAACCGCGCGACGCAGCTCGTCGTGCTCGGCGCCGGTCCAGGCGGCTACACGGCGGCATTCCGGGCTGCGGATCTCGGGCTCAAGGTGACGCTCGTCGAGCGCTGGGCGGAATTGGGCGGCGTGTGTCTCAACGTCGGTTGCATCCCGTCCAAGGCGCTGCTGCACGCGGCCAAGGTCATCGAGGATGCGGAAGAGATGGGTGAGCGGGGCATCGCCTTCGGTGCGCCGGAGATCGATCTGCCGCGGCTGCGGGCCTGGAAGGCAGCGGTGGTCGGCAAGCTCACCGGGGGCTTAAGGGTTTTGGCGAAGCAGCGCAAGATCGAAGTCGTGCGCGGCGCTGCGCGCTTCGTGAGCGCGAACGTGCTCGAAGTCATGGATGGCAGCGGTTCGCAGCGCATCCGCTTCGATCAATGCATCATCGCCGCAGGCTCTGAGCCGGCGCGCCTGCCGGGACTGCCGCAGGATCCGCGCATCCTCGATTCGAGTGACGCGCTCGAGTTGCCGGAGTTCTCCGGCGGGCTGCTGGTGATCGGCGGCGGCATCATCGGACTGGAGATGGCTTGCGTGTTCGATGCGCTCGGCAGTCGCGTGAGTGTCGTGGAACTGACTCCCCAGCTCATGCCCGGCTGCGACCCGGACCTGGTGCGGCCGCTCGAACGGCGTATCCGCGCGCGTTACGAGCAGATCCTCCTGAATACCAAAGTGGCGGGCATCACCGCGCAAGCCGCCGGCCTCACCGTCACGTTCGCAGGCGAGAAGGCGCCGTCGCCGCAGCTCTTCGAGCGCGTGCTGGTGGCCGTCGGCCGGGTGCCGAATGGCAAGACCATTGGAGCGGAGCTCGCGGGGGTCAAGGTTTCCGAGCACGGCTTTATTCCTGTCGACCGGCAGATGCGCACCAACGTGTCGCATATCTTCGCGATCGGCGACATCGCGGCCCCGCCGATGCTGGCACACAAGGCCATGCATGAGGGCAAGGTGGCCGCGGAAGTCGCCGCCGGTCACAAGCGCGCGTTCGATGCGCGGGTCATCCCCTCGGTCGCGTACACCGACCCGGAGATTGCCTGGGTGGGACTCACAGAGACCGAGGCGCGCGCCAATGGCCGGGCGGTGAAAAAGGGCGCATTCCCGTGGGTTGCGAACGGGCGCTCGCTGTCGCTCGGTCGCGAGGATGGATTCACGAAACTGCTGTTCGATCCGGACACGCATCGCGTGCTCGGCGGCGGCATCGTCGGTACCCACGCCGGGGAACTCATCAGCGAGGTGGCGCTCGCCGTGGAAACCGGCTGCGACGCCGCCGACATCGGTCTCACGATCCATCCGCATCCCACTCTGTCGGAGACGGTCGCCGGCGCTGCGGAAGCGTTCGAGGGCACGCTGACGGATCTGTATATCCCGAAGAAGTGAGCGCCGCGCGCTGCGCCGTGCTCGTCATGCGCTGAAATACACTCGCTACCGCCCGTTGCCTCAGGGCGTATCTTTTGGAAAATGAGACGCGGAGGTAACCATCATGGTTCATACAATCGTTGACGGAACGTTTCGCCAGACCAATTTGACCAATGAATCTTCCGGGTATCTGGCCAAGCGCGAGGAGCTTCGCCTGGCCGAAATCGACCTCATGCGCCAGCGCGAACGCGTGGCTGAGCTGCGCCGCAATCTTCCCGAGGGTGCTGCTATTCAGGACTATCAGTTTGAAGAGGGTCCGCGCGAGCTCGATGCTGGTGATGCGCCTGTCCGCACCGTCCGTCTCAGCGAACTTTTCACCAAGCCCAATCGTTCGCTGGTCATCTATCACTTCATGTTCGGCAAGCGGCAGAGCAAGGCTTGCCCGATGTGCACGGCTTGGCTCGACGCCGCTGATGGTGTCGCCCACCACCTCGCTCAGAACCTTGACTTCGCGGTTGTCGCGGCTGCCGATATTCCTACTTTGCGCGCCCACGCTCGCGCGCGGGGCTGGGATAAACTGCGCCTCCTTAGTGCTGGCAGCAACAGTTTCAAATACGACCTCGGCAGCGAAGACCGCCAAGGCGGTCAGGACTCAACGGTGTCCATTTTCACGCGCGACGCCAAGGGTGTCCTGCGTCACTTTTACACAGTGCATCCCAGGATGGCCTCCGACATTCAGGAGCGCGGCATCGACCTGCTTAACCCGATTTGGCACTTCATGGACCTCACCCCGCGGGGCCGGGGTAGTTGGTACCCCAGCCTTGCCTACGGTACCAAGCCGCTCCTCGCCAGCTCGGGAGTTCCTCAAAGCTGACACTGCCGGGCATCTCCCGTAGCCGCAGCCTCATGGCTCGTGTGCAGCAATCAACTGCAGCGCTCGCTCGCTACAGCCGGCGCAGACGCTCAAGATACGCCTGCTCGTCCGGCGTCTGGTCGCTGCGCTGCGCTTCCCACAGCGTCTGCGCCAGCGGCTCGATCATGGCGTGCTCGGCGGCGTGTGCGCCGCCATGGCGCCGCGCAAGCTCAGCATGCACCGCGGCAATCCCTGCTGGACGGTCGGTCGCCACCTGCTCGCGGATCGCCAGGTGCAGGCCCATGTGCAGAAACGGGTTCTCCCGCCCGCCCTCCGGGGTGAACTCAGCCTCGAGCGCCGCATCGCCGGACTCAAGCCAGGTCATGTACTCCGGGTGTTCCACAATGACCGCGGCGAGTTGCGCCTCGAGGGGTCCAAGGGCTTCGCGCGCGCAGAACTTTCGCCACGCATCGAGGTAGCGGCGGCGCATGCGCTCGCGACTCTCGCCTGAGAAAAATGACATGCGAGGCTAGCGACGGGCCCGGCGCGGCGCGCGCACCGGCGTCTTGTGCCGGTACTCGCACAGGTCGCGGATGAGGCACTGCGGACAGTGCGGCGTGCGCGCGGTGCATACGTAGCGTCCGTGCAGCAGCAGCCAGTGGTNNGGAACTCGCGCGGGGTATTGGCCACGAGTGCGGTTTCCACCGCGCGCGGCGTTTTCCCGGGCGCGAGCCCGGTGCGGTTGGCGACGCGGAAAATATGCGTGTCGACCGCGATCTCGACCTCGCCAAACACCATGTTGAGAATGATGCTGGCGGTCTTGCGCCCGACCCCCGGCAGCGCCTCGAGGGAGGCGCGATCGGCAGGCACGTCGCCCCCGTGCCGCTCGAGCAGCTGCTGGCACAGCCGCACGAGATTGGCGGCCTTGGTGTTGTAGAGGCCGACGCTGCGGATGTACGGCTTGACGCCTTCGACTCCCAGTGCGGCCAGCGCGGTGGGCGTGTTGGCAATCGGGAACAGCACGCGGGTGGCGGCGTTCACGCTCTTGTCGGTGGTGTGCGCGGAGAGCATCACGGCCACGAGCAGCTCGAACGGCGAGCCGTGCAGCAGTTCTGTGGTCGGCGCCGGGTTGGCAGCCTGCAGCCGCCTGAAAATGGCCCTGCGCGTCGCGGCATGCACGGGTCAGCGGAGCCCCGGGGCGGGCGCCGCAGCGCCGGGCGCCCCGGCTCGCTTGCCGGCGGCGACCAGCGCATTGCGCTGCGTCTCGCGGCTCACGAGCCGCGCGTTGCGCGCCTCGAAGCGCACGCGGTTGTCGGCAGCCTGTGGCGCCGGTGGCGCATCGGGGAGCTCCTCGCGCGGCACCATAGTGATGCAGTCTACCGGGCAGGGCGCCACGCACAGCTCGCAGCCCGTGCACAGTGACAACACAACCGTGTGCATGTGTTTTTGCGCGCCGACGATCGCATCCACCGGGCACGGCGGCAGGCACTTGGCGCAGCCGATGCAGGCGTCCTCGTCGATCAGCGCCACCAGCGCCGGTCCCTCGGCACCGTTGGCGGGGTTCAGCGGCAGCACCGGCCGCTGCAGGAGCGCCGCGAGCGCGGCGATGGTTGCGGCGCCACCGGGCGGACAGTGATTGAGCTCGGCAACTCCAGCCGCCAGAGCGTCCGCATACGGGCGGCACGCGGCGTATCCGCAGCGCGTGCACTGCGTCTGTGGCAGCAGGGCGTCGATTTCGGCGGCGGTGGCCATATCAGCGGGTGTTAAGCGAGGCCGCCCCTCAGCTTACCTTCATTCCCGGCGTGGCTCCGGAATCAGGAGACAGCAGATACACACCGGGCGTGTCGCCACTCGCGGCCAGCACCATGCCCTCGGAGACCCCGAATTTCATTTTGCGTGCGGCGAGATTCGCGACTACCACCGTGAGGCGGCCCTGCAGAGCCGCCGGCTCATAGGCTGATTTGATTCCGGCAAACACAGTGCGCGTCTGGCCGCCCAGGTCCAGAGTCAGTTTCAGGAGCTTGTCGGCTCCGGCGACGGCCTCCGCCTGCACGATACGCGCCACGCGCAGGTCAATTTTCCGGAACTCCTCAATGGAAATGCTGGCGGCGGAGGCAGTGGCGCCGCCAGCGATGGACGCAGCGGCCGCACCGACGGCTGCATCCGCTGCTGCAGCCGCAGTCGCGGGAGCCGCCGTGTCGGCGGAGAACAAGGCGTCGAGTTGCTTCGGGTCCACGCGTGTCATGAGGTGCTCGTAGGGGTTGATGTGTGCGGGCAGCTCCTGGGCGTCGCTCCAGCGAAAGGCGCGCCCGAGTCCGAACAGTTGCCGGGCGACGCGCTCCGCGACCGCCGGCAGCACCGGGGCCAGCAGCACCGACAGCAGCTTGAAGCCGAACAGTGCGCGTGAGCACACTTGCTGAAGCTCTCCAGCGTTGGCCGGATCGCGGGCGAGAACCCACGGCTGGCGGGCGTCGAACTCGTGGTTAATGTGGTCGGCGACCGCCATGCAGTCGCGCAGCGCCTTGCCGAACTCGCGGGCGTCATAGCTGGCGTGCACCAGCGCGGCGGTCGTGCGCGCCGCGTCCACGAGGGCCACGGCATCCGCGCCGAACTTGAGCTCGCCGTTGAAGGATCTGGTGATGAAGTTGGCGGCGCGGCTGGCGATGTTGACGTACTTGCCGATGAGATCACTGTTGACGCGAGCGATGAAATCGTCCGGGTTGAAATCCAGATCCTCGACGCTGGCGTTGAGCCTTGCGGCGATGTAGTAGCGCAGCCACTCGGCGTTCATGCCGATTTCCAGGTAGCGCAGCGGACTGATGCCGGTACCGCGTGACTTGGACATCTTTTCGCCGGACACGGTGATGAAACCGTGCGCGTAGACGTGATCGGGAACCCGGTAGGGGGAGCCGGCGAACCGCAGCATTGCCGGCCAGAACAGCGTGTGAAAGTAGATGATGTCCTTGCCGATGAAGTGGATCTGCTCGGTGTCGGGCGCGGCGAGAAACTCCTCGAAGCTGCGCGCCTCGCCGTTGCTACGCGCCTTGCCCCTCGTGAAGTAGTTCTTGAGCGCGGCGAGATAGCCGATGGGCGCATCGAGCCAGACGTAGAAGAATTTCCCCGGTGCGTCCGGAATCGGGATGCCGAAGTAGGGCGCGTCACGGGAGATGTCCCAGTCGCCAAGCGCCTGCTCACCGCTGCCCGCGAGCCACTCCTTCGCCTTGTTGACGACCTGGGGCTGCAGACGCCCGGGGGCGTCCAGCCAGGTCCTGAGGAACGCGACGCACTGTGGGTCGGAGAGACGGAAGAAGAAGTGTGCCGAACTTTTTAGCACCGGCCGCGCGCCGGTGAGCGTCGAATACGGATTGATGAGATCGGTTGGCGCGTACACCGTGCTGCACACCTCGCAGGCGTCGCCGTACTGATCCTTCGAGTGGCAGTTCGGACACTCGCCTTTGATGTAGCGGTCGGGCAGGAACATGCCCTTGAGCGGGTCGTAGAACTGCTCGACGTCCTTCTTATATATGAGGCCGGCGCGCTGCAGCCGTGCGTAGACGTCCTGCGAGAGCTGCGTGTTCTCCGGCGAGTCGGTGGAGTACCAGTGATCGAAGCTTAAGAGAAAGCCTTTGAGATACTGTGGCCGCCCGGCAGCGATACGCTCTATGAGCGCCTGCGGGCTTATGCCTTCGGCTTCCGCCTTGAGCATGATCGGCGCGCCGTGCGCGTCATCGGCACACACAAAGTGCAGCGCGTGCCCCTGCATTCTCTGGAAGCGCACCCAGATGTCCGACTGGATGTATTCCATGATGTGCCCGATGTGGAACGGGCCGTTGGCGTAGGGAAGCGCAGCGGTGACGAAGATCTTGCGGGCCATCGGCGCTAGTTTACACAGCTTGCCGGCGCGGTAAGCCCAGCCGCAGCGCGACGCCTCAGGCGGAGTCCTTGAGTTCCTCGAAGCGCGACTTGTTGATGGCCTTCTTGTAGGCCTCGGCGCCGCTGATCTGGCGCTGATCCAGCAGCTGTTGGATCGCCGAGTCCATGGTGCGCATGCCGAACTGCGCGCCCGACTGCATGGTGTTCTCCAGCTGATCGAGCTTGCCCTGGCGAATGAGGTTTGAGGCCGCCGGGGTGTTGACGAGGATCTCCAGTGCGGCGATGCGGCCCTTCTTGTCCGCGCGCTGCAGCAGCTGCTGCGAGACTACGCCGCGCAGCGAGGTGGACAGCATGGTGCGCACGTGCGACTGCTTGTCGGAAGGAAATACGTTCACCATGCGGTCGACGGTGGGCGCGGCGCCATTGGTGTGCAGCGTACCCATGACAAGGATGCCCATCTCCGCGGCGGTGACGGCGATGCTCATGGTTTCAAGGTCGCGCAACTCGCCGATCAGGATCACGTCCGGGTCCTCGCGCAGTGCTGAGTGAACCGCGGCGGCGAAGCTCGGGCTGTGCACGCCGATCTCGCGCTGGCTGATGAGACAGTTCTTGCGCTCGTGCACGAACTCGATCGGGTCCTCGACCGTGAGGATATGGCCCTTCACGCGGCGGTTGATGTCATCGATCATCGCCGCCAGCGTGGTGGACTTGCCGGAACCGGTCTTGCCGGTGACGAGAATCAAGCCGCTGTTGGCGCGGCACATCTGCCGGACCGCGTCGGGGAGGTTGAGCTCATCGAGGGTGAGCGCCTTGGAGGGAATGGCGCGGAACACGGCGCCCATGCCGTTCAGCTGCCGCATTACGTTGACGCGGAAGCGGCCGCGCTCGGGCAGCGTGTAAGCGAAGTCCGCGCCGTCTTTCGCCTCGAAGCGATCGAGCGCTGCTTTGGGCATGATCTCGTAGAGCGCCTGCTTCACCACCTCGGCGACAAGCTTCTCGGGCTTCAGTCCCGTCAGATCGCCGTGCAGGCGGATGCGTGGCGGGTCGCCGGCAATCAGGTGCAGGTCGGAGCCGCGCTTTTCCAGGACCTCAATCAACAGCGCGTCGACGTACGCCACAGCTCCTCAGCCCACCGTGCCGGACGCCGTGACGGGCGCGGAGCCGGTGGCGTCGAGTTTCGGCAGCATGGTGGTGTCGGTGACGTACTTCTGGAAGGCGCGCTTGTCGCCGGCGTAGTTGTAGGCGTCGTCAGGGTCGACGGTGCGCGCACTGATGGCGGCCAGCAGCGCCTGGTCGAGCAACTGCATGCCCAGATCCTTGCCCATCTGCATCTGGGTGGGAATCTGGTGCGTCTGTTCGGTCTGGATGAGCTTGGCGATCGCCTTGGTCATCATCAGTACTTCGCAGATCGCCCGGCGGCCATGCGCATCCGGGGTCTTGACCAGCACCTGGGTGACCACGGCGAGCAGACTCTGCGCCAGGAAGCTCTTGGTCTGCTCGCGCTCCTCCACCGGCAGAGCGTCAATGATGCGATCGATGGTCTTTACCGCTGTCGTCGTGTGCAGCGTGCCGAGCACCAGATGACCGGTCTCCGCGGCCGTCATGGCCATGGAGATGGTTTCGGCATCGCGCAGCTCGCCCACCAGGATGACATCCGGGTCCTCGCGCATGGCCGCGCGTACGCCTTCCGCGAAACTGGGAATATGCGTGCCAAGCTCGCGCTGAATGACCTGGCTGTTCTTGCTCGCGTGCACGAATTCGATTGGATCCTCGAGACTGATGATGTTCAGGCGGCGGGTCGTGTTGAGGTGATCGATCATCGCCGCCAGGGTCGTGGACTTGCCGGTGCCGGTGGAGCCGGTAACCAGCACCATGCCCTGGTGAAAGTCACACAGCTTGGTCACCATCGCCGGCAGTTGCAGCTTCTCGAGCGTCGGCACTTCGGAAGGGATGGAACGGAAGGTGGCGCCGACACCGGTCTCCTTGCGGTAGACGTTGACACGGAAGCGCCCGCCGTCGGCGGACACGTAGGAGAAGTCCAGGTCGTGGCCCTTATTGAAGGTCTCGTTCTGGGCACGCGTGAGGATCTCGCTGATGTACCCCTCCAGCTCCGACAGCCGCAGGTCGCGGAACTTGATGGGCAACAGATCACCGTGCATGCGCAGCATGGGCGGAACACCCACCGCGAGGTGCACATCCGAGCAGCCCTGCTGCGTGCCGAGCTTCAGGAACGCATCAATGCGCGCCAAGAAATCCCCCCTTAAGCGGTCCCAGACTCATGGGCTTTTAGCCCAAAACGCGCTTCAAGATCAACAGCTTGTGACTGGAAATTTGACCTGACGCACGAACTTTAGCATGCTGCGGGCACCGGAAGACCCCATACCGCGGGTGCACCGCTGTTGGGTCCGCGCGGCTTAGCGCAGGTAGGGTTCCAGCGCGCCGCGCAGCTCCTCCATGGTCTGGTAGCGCTTCGCCTTGTCGACGGCCATCGCTTTTACCACCAGATCCGAGAGGCCCGGAGGCAGGGCCGGATTGATATCCTGGGGCACGCGCGCCTTGCCCTGTACGTGCTGGTACATGACCGACATGTGATCGCCGCGCGAATACGGCGGCACACCGGTCACCATCTCGTAGAGCATGACGCCGAGGGCGTAGATGTCGGCCCGCTCGTCGACCTTCTTGCCCAGGATCTGCTCTGGCGCCATATATTTTGGCGAACCGATGACGTAGCCGGTCTTGGTGAGCTGGGTATCGCCCTCGCGCTGCGCTGCCGCCACGCCGAAGTCCACGATCTTCAGCAGCCCCTCCTGATTGATCAGCACGTTCGCCGGCTTCAGATCGCGATGCACGATGCCGAGCTGGTGCGCGACCGTCATGCCGGTGCAGATGTCGATGCCGAATTGCGCGGCGCGCTTGAGCTCCACCGGCTTTTCGTTCACGACCTCGCTGCCCAGAGTGTGCGAAGGGAAGTATTCCATCGAGATCGCGTAGCTGCCCTGGATGTAAAGGAAGTCGTAGATGCGGATGACGTTCTTGTGCGTGATCTTGCGCGAGTAGCGCAGCTCGTGCACGAAACGCTTCATCACTTCCTCGTCCTGCGAGACGTTGGGATTGAGGAACTTCAGGATCAGGCGCTCGTCGACGACCGTGTCCTCCATCAGCAATACCGTGCCGAAGGCGCCGCGGCCGATGCGATCGATGTACTTGTAGCGGCCCTCGATGATGTCGCCCGGCTTGAGCGCGTTGATGTCGATGGCGCTGGCGGCCTGCGCCTGTTTGGCGGCCTGCGCGATCGCCTGATCGGAAATCAGCAGTGTCTTGGCGGCCTCGGCTGGCGTTGGCTGCGGCGGACGCACGCCCGCGGCGGTCGCGGCTGCCACCGAGGTGCCGCCGGCGGCCAGCGAAGTGATGCCCGCGATGCGATTGTCGAGCTCGGACATCGCCGCCGAGGCCATCCGGGAGATGGTCTGGTCCGGGGACGCCGCCTGCGCCTGCAGCTCCGTGCGCACCTGTCCGGCGCGGCTCTCGTCCGCGACCCGTGCCAGGGCCTGGATCGCCTCGATGCGAATCTCCCGCTCGGGTCGTGCAATCAGCGGCAGCAGCGTGTCCACCAGCTTGCCGTCACCGAGCTTGCCGAGTGCGCGCACCACGATCGGCGTGGCCTTGCCGTTGGCCGGTGTGTGCAGCATTTCCATGAGGCGCGGCACGGCGCGCTTGCTGCCGATCTCGGCCAGTGCGTCCACGGCGCGCTCGCTCACCCACCAGTCGGTATCGCGGGTGGCCTGGATGAGCGACTCAATCGCGCGCTCGTCCTTGGTTTGATTGAGGATCTCGATGGCGGCGCGCCGGATGTCGTCGTCCTTATCGCGTACCAGCTGCAACACCGCGTCGATGACCTTCGGTCCGCCGATCTTGCCGAGTGCATCGGCGGCGCGACTGCGTACCCACCAGTCGCTGTCCTTGAGGGCCGCGAGCAGGTCCTTGACCGACTTGGCGTCGCCGATCTCGTTCAATACCTCGACGGCCGCGCGGCGCGCGTTCTCGTTCTCGTCCTTCAGCACCGCGATCAGGTAGCGGATGGTGTCCGGATGGTTCGCCTTGATCACGACATCGATGGCGCGATTGACCACGTCGATTTCCGGATCGCGCAGGCAGGCGCACACCCGCTCGATGTCGATGGCACCGTTGGTGCGCAGGAGCGCCGACAGGGTCGCGCTGCGTATCAGCTTGTTGGGGTCGCGCAGCAGTCCCTGCAGCGCCGTTTGCACCTCCGGGGTGTGGAAGCGCGCCAGCGTGTTGATGATGTGCACCCGGGCGATCGGGTCCTTGCCCTGCAGGCGGCCGATCAGTTCGGGTATCGACGCAGGATCGGCAATCTCGCCGATGATGCGAAACAGCGCCGCCTTCTCGTTCGGTTCCTGCGTGTAAGCGCTGTTGAGGAGTTCGCGTACGCCGAAGCGTGATTTCTGGGCGGCAATGGCCTCGAGCAGGGCGGACTTGGAGACCCCGGCCGTGTTGAGTGCCTCGAGCAGCAGGTGCGGAGGGTAGTTGTGGCTGCTGGTCAGGGCCCAGGAGATGCCCGATATGACCCTGGGGCTGCCCTCGACGAGCCCGCGCAGGTACTGGGGGAAGGTCTTCTGGCTGACGAGCGCCGTGAGCACTTCGACAAAGGCCACGGTGGCGCTCTTGTCGGCGTCCGGGAGTGCCGCGAACACCGCCTCGATCGCGCTGGGACCGACTTCCTTCAGCCGCTCGATCGCCTTCAGCGTCGCCGGGCTGGCAGGATCCTTTGAAGACCGGATCTCGGTGATGAGCCGGTCAGCACGCAAGTTCGTGAAAAAGCTCATTCAGCCTTTCCGCGCCTGTGGCCACCCTGGGTTGAACGTGCGTTATACAAAACCCGTGGATTATGCCATAGGCATTAGCCGTATCAGCCCAGGCGGCGGCGGCGGCCGATCGGCCTGCCGTGTGCCCGGCCGCGCCAACCTCTACAATGTCACCCCGTTTCTCCACTGCCCGCCGAAATGACTCCCGAAGAATCCCTGCACACGGTGCGCGCCACGCTTGACGCCTACGTGGATCCCTACCTGGGCGAGCTGCTGGGCACCGCCCAGGCCGTCCGCGAGGTGAGTGCCAGGGGAGATGGATTTACGGCGCGCATTGCGCTGGGGTTCCCGGTCGGCGGGTACCAGGCGGAGTTCTCGGAGGCCGTGGCAAGGCAGCTCCTGGCCGCGGGGGTCAGCGCGCCGCTGAGCGTCGAGCTCGAGTCTGACATTCGCGCCCACGCGGTGCAGCGCAACCTCAAACCGCTGGTGGACATCAAGAACATCGTGGCGATCGCGTCCGGCAAGGGCGGGGTCGGCAAGTCCACCGTGGCGGTGAATCTGGCGCTCGCCTGGGCCGCGCAGGGTGCGCGCGTCGGGATCCTGGATGCGGACATTTACGGACCCAGTCAGCCCTTGATGCTCGGCCTCACGGGGCGGCGCCCGAGCTCCCCGGACGGCAAACACCTGCGGCCGCTGGTAAGTCACGGTGTGAGCGCCATGTCGATCGGCTTCCTGGTGGATGCCGAGCAGCCGATGGTGTGGCGCGGACCGATGGTGACGCAGGCGCTGACACAACTTCTCACCGAGACCGAGTGGGGCGCGCTCGACTATCTGGTGGTCGACATGCCGCCCGGCACCGGGGACATCCAGCTCACCCTTGCGCAGCGCGTGCCGGTGGCCGGGGCCGTAATCGTAACGACACCCCAGGACATCGCGCTCGCGGATGCGCGCAAGGGCCTGAAGATGTTTGAGAAGGTCGCGGTGCCGGTGCTCGGCATCGTTGAAAACATGAGCATCTATGTGTGCTCGAACTGCGGGCACAGCGAGCATATTTTCGGCGCCGGCGGTGGCGCGCGCATGGCACGCGAGTACAGCGTGCGATTGCTGGGCGAACTGCCGCTCGATGCGCACATTCGCGAAGAGGCTGACGGCGGCCGGCCGACGGTCGCCGCCGCCCCCGATTCGGCACGCGCCCGGCCGTATCTGGAGATGGCACGCCGCACCGCCGCAGCGCTGGCGCTGCGCTCGCGGGATCGCAGCAGCGTATTTCCGAAGATCGTGGTCGAAGAAACCTGACAGGAGTCTGATGAGCATCAAGTCCGATAACTGGATCCGGCGGATGGCGCGCGACCACGGGATGATCGAGCCGTTCGCCGCCGAACAGGTGCGGCAGGCGAACGGTCAGCGGATCGTTTCCTACGGCACCTCCAGTTACGGTTACGACGTGCGCTGTGCGAGCGAATTCAAGATCTTCACCAACATCAACTCAACCATCGTCGATCCGAAGAACTTTGATGACAAGAGCTTCGTGGACTTCAGCGGCGATGTCTGCATCATTCCGCCGAACTCCTTTGCCCTGGCGCGCACTGTTGAGTACTTCCGCATCCCGCGCAGCGTACTCACCATATGTGTCGGAAAAAGCACGTATGCGCGTTGCGGGTGCATAGTCAACGTAACGCCTTTGGAACCCGAGTGGGAAGGCCACGTCACGCTGGAGTTTTCCAACACCACGCCGCTGCCCGCGAAGATCTACGCCAACGAAGGCGTCGCGCAGATGTTATTTTTTGAATCCGACGAGGTGTGCTCCACGTCCTATGCCGACCGCGGCGGCAAGTACCAGGGACAGCGCGGTGTGACGCTGCCCAAGACCTGACGCGCGGCGCACGGGCCGTGCCGTTGGACAGCGATTTTCTCGGCGACAGGCAGGGACTGCTGCGCGCCATCGATCTGCTGGGCCGCGAAGCGTACGACGGCACCACGTTGCATCTGCCGGCCCGCTTGCCTGAGGACGGCATCGGATCCCAGGCGGCGCTTGAGGCGCTGGCACCTGGCATTCTGGGCGGTGCTGCCCGTCTCGGCGCGCCGTTGGCGCTGGCCCACATGGACCCCCCGACACCGTGGCTGACCTGGGCGATGGCTCTGTGGAACGCGTCGCTGAACCAGAATCTCCTGCATCCCGCAACCGCGCCGGTGGCCCGCGATATCGAAGCGCAGGTAATCGCATGGCTCGCGCCGTTTTTTGGCATGAGCGGCGGACACATGACCGCCGGGTCAACGCTCGCCAACCTGACGGCCCTGTGGGCGGCCCGGGAATGCGCCGGCATCGAGGAAATAGTCGCGGCGGATTGCGCGCACCTGTCAGTCGCAAAGGCCGCCCATATTCTCGGGTTGCGTTACCGCGCGCTTCCCAGCGATCATTCTGGCGCGCTGGTTGCAAAATCGCTGCCGGATGATCTGACGCGGGCGGCGCTGGTGCTCACCGCGGGCACTACGGCTACCGGTGCGATCGATTCGCTCGAGCTCGCCGGGCGCGCGGGCTGGACTCATGTGGACGCGGCATGGGCCGGGCCGTTGCGCCTGAGCGCACATGCTGACCGGCTGAGCGGCATCGAGCGAGCCGATTCGGTCGCCGTTTCGGCACACAAATGGCTGTTTCAACCGAAGGAATCCGCGCTCGTGCTCTTTCGGGACACGGCGCGCGCGCACGCCGGGATCAGTTTTGGCGGCGCCTATCTCGCCGCGGCGAATGTTGGCGTGCTCGGTTCGCACGGTGCAACCGCGGTGCCGCTGCTGGCAACGTTGCTGGCGTGGGGCCGCAGCGGTGTCGCCGCGCGTATCGAGCAATGCATGCGCGTGGCGGAGCGATTGGCGGCTTTCGTGGACAGCGATGCGCGCCTGGTTCTGCGCGGCGCCCCGCGAACCGGAATCGTGGTCTGGCGACCGCGCGACACCAGCACATTCGGCTGGCTGGCGGAACGGCTGCCGCGTGGGGCGGCGTCCACGACGATGATCGCTGGCGAGCCGTGGTTCCGGATGGTCGCGGCAAATCCCAACGCGGATGTCGAGCTGCTCATCGACGCACTGCGCGCGGCCGTCGCCCGCGCGTGACCCGCAGGGACCGCAGCTCGCGTCACTCGCGCCTGAGGCTGCGGATCTCCATGNNCCTGCTCGACGCGCACTGGGATGTAGCCGCGATCTGGCGCACACCAGAAGCGGGTCACGCGCGGCGAACCATCGCGCTCACTCCTGTAGATGACGGTGGCAATGTTGCCGAGCGGGGTTTTCAGGGTCGCTTCACCCTCGCGGATATAGCGGTACTGGCGTACGGCATTTTTGTTCAGGAGCGCAAAGCGATCCGGCGTGCGGCCGCGCAGCAGTTCCACCATCATCGCCACCTGCACCGAAGCGTCATCCTGCACCCCGGCTGTCAGCGGCAGGTCCACCTTATCGTCCTCGTAGACACCGGTCACGCGGCCGTGCTCCCAGTCATACTTCACGTCGATCGCGCGGCGTGTGGAGGCGGTGCCGTCGCTCGCCTGGTAGCTCAGGGGCTGCGCGCCGGCCTCGGTAACCCTGAGGACGCTTTTTTGCACCGGCCGTTCCGAAAATGCTTTGCCGATTCCGCGCGGCTCACTCCTGGAGCTATAGGTCCACGTGTCTGCGGTCTTCTCCAGGGTCAGTGTCGAGACCGCAACGTTCATCCCGTGCCAGATCCATGCGTAGGAGGCCTCAAAGGGCTTGAGCTCATCGGCGCTCGCCATATTCGTCACCCCGAGGAATAGCCCCACGCCCAGGCACAGCGCTGATCGCAGCCACGGACGGTCACCGGTAACCTGATTCGTTTCACGCTGGTGCACGGAAATCCTCTACGACCGGTGTCACCAGGGGCCGCCCGTCGAGCCACGCCGCGCCATCGCGCCAGGCGAGGCGCCGCTGTGCGAACCAGGCGAGCACCTGCGGATAGATAATGTGTTCGGTGGTCTGAACGCGCGCTGACAGAGCGGCCACGGTGTCGCCGGCCTCGATTGCCACACGCGACTGCAGCACCACCGGTCCGCCATCGAGTTCGGCGGTCACGAAATGCACGCTCGCGCCATGGTGGGTCTCATGCGCGGCGAGCGCGCGGCGGTGCGTGTGCAGACCGCGATACGCTGGCAGCAGTGAGGGGTGGATGTTGAACATCCTACCGAGGAAGCGGGCGACGAATCCGGCCGAGAGGATGCGCATGAATCCCGCCAGTGCGATGGCGTCCGGCTGCTGCGCCTCGAGCGTCGCGGCCAGCGCCGCTTCGAAGGCCGCTGCATCGCGCGCCGTGCTGCGCGCAACGAGCGCGGTTGGAATCCCCAGATCCGCAGCGCTCGCAAGGCCGCCGGCATCGGCACGGTCAGAAATCACGATCGCGGTGCGGGCCGCTATGCGGCCGTCGAGACAGGCGCGGACGATGGCGGACATGTTGGAGCCGCGGCCGGAAATCAGGATCGCGAGTTTCAGCTGCGCGCCCGCGCTCATGAGCGGATGACGACGCCGTGTCCGCCGGCGCGTACCGCGCCGATGATCTGCGCCGTTTCTCCACGCGCGGCGAGGAATGCCACTGCAGCTTCGGCACGCTCGGCCGGCACGACCACCACCATACCGATGCCGCAGTTGAAGGTACGGTACATCTCGGCCGGTTCGATGTGGCCGGCGTGCTGCAACCAATCAAACACCGGATCCCTGCTCCAGCTCGCACGTTCGAGTACTGCCTCCAGACCCGCGGGCAGGACCCGCGGGATGTTGTCGCTCAGGCCGCCGCCGGTGATGTGCGCCAGCGCATGCACCGGCAGGTCGCGCAGCAGCGCGAGCAGCGGTTTCACGTAGATGCGTGTGGGCGTGAGCAGGCGGTCAAAGAGCGTGCGGCCCGCCACGGTGGTGGTGGGGTTCGCGCCGGCGTGCGCCACGAGCTTGCGAATGAGCGAGTAGCCGTTGGAGTGCGGTCCTGAGGAGTTCAGGCCGATGAGCACGTCCCCGGCGGCCACGCGCGCGCCGTCCAGGATCGCCTCCTTCTCCACTACGCCGACGCAAAATCCGGCCAGGTCGTAATCCTCGCCGTGATACATCCCGGGCATTTCCGCGGTCTCGCCGCCGACCAAGGCGCAACCTGCCTGTACGCAGCCTTCGACGATGCCGCGCACGACCGCCTCGGCGATTGGAACGCGCAGCTTGCCGGTCGCGTAGTAGTCGAGAAAAAACAGGGGTTCCGCGCCCTGCACGACGACGTCATTGGCGCACATGGCCACGAGGTCAATGCCGATGGTGTCGTGGCGGCCGGTGTCGATCGCGAGACGCAGCTTCGTGCCAACGCCGTCAGTGCCCGCAACCAGTACCGGGCGCTTGTATCCCGCGGGCAACTCGACCAGCGCGCCAAAGCCGCCGATGCCGGCCAGCACTTCGCGCCGCTGCGCGCGCCGCACCAGCGGTTTGATGCGCTCGACGAGTTCGTCGCCAGCGTCGATGTCGACGCCCGCATCGCGGTAGGTGATGCCGGGAGGTTGTGTCATGGGTTGCTGATGCGCCGACAGCCGTGTTGTCCCAGGCGCGTATGGTATTGTACCCGACCGCTGTGCGCCGTTGCGCGCGTGGTTCAGATCATGTCGCGACCGGGTCAAAAATCAACTACCGCGAACCGGCGCGTGCGCGGACTCCTGCTGGTGGCGTCGTGCGTGCTGTGCGCGCTGCCGCTGCCGTCCTGGGCGCTGCGGCCCGTGAGGGTTTACGAGGTCGACGTCGAGGACCAGTCCCCGGTCGCGCTGCAGGGGGCGATGCGCCAGGTGCTGGTGCGCGCCACCGGCCGGCGCGAGGCCGCCGACGATCCGGCACTCGCCGGCCTCGTCAGCGACGCGCCGAAGTACCTGCAGAGCTATGCCACCGGGCCGCGCGGAGAGTCACAGGTAGTATTCGATGGCGCGGCCGTCGAACAGGCGATCGGCGCCAGCGGCCGCAGCGTCTGGGACCGCGAGCGACCCTTCACGCTGGTGGTCCTGTCGCCGCCACGCGAGCGCGCCGCAGAAGCCGCGGCCCGTGCCGAGCTCGAGCGCGTCGCGGCCGGGCGCGGCCTGCCGATCAGTCTGGTGCCGCTCACGGTGGTGGATGCTGACGGCAATCTCCTGCCGGCGGATGCCATGCTGCGGGCGGCCGAGCACTACGGGGGCGATGAGATCCTCGTCGGCCGGGCGGATGCAGCGCAGACTGACGGCGATCTGCAATGGACCCTGTACACGCGTTCGACGAGCAACAGCTGGAGCGGCTCGCTGGCCGCCGGCATCGACCACACCGTGGATCTGCTGGTGCCGCAACAGGCGAGCGCTGTGGCGCAGACGGAAACGCAGACACGCATCCGCATCGAAGGCGTGACGACGCTCGCTGGCTACACCGCGGTCGAGCGCCTGCTGGGGGGCGTCGCAGGAGTGCGGCGCGTCAACATCGCCGCCGCGGACGCGGGCGGCGTCAGCTTCGATGTCCTGGTGCGCGCCGGCGCCGCGGCCCTGGAGCAGGGACTCACCGGCACGCAGCTGATACGCGGCGAATCCCGCGGTGACACCGCCCAGTATCGCTATCAACCCTGAGGACTGAGTACCGAGCCCTGCCGTTCACGCCGTGCGCTACCTGCCTAACATCATCTGCCTCATCCGCCTCGCGCTCATCTGGCCGATTGTCAGCGCGCTGCAGGCGGGCCAGCAGTTGCCGGCGCTCGGGCTGTTCGTAGCGGCCGCGGTTTCCGACGGGCTCGATGGCTATCTCGCCAAGCGGTTCAACTGGACCTCTGAGCTCGGCAAGTTCCTGGATCCGGTGGCTGACAAACTCCTGCTGATCACGGTATTCGTGGAATCCGCGTGGCTGGGGCTGGTGCCGTGGTGGCTGACGGCCGCGGTGGTGGCGCGCGACGTGCTGATCGGGCTGGGCGCCCTGATTTACCGCCTGTGGTTCGGAGAACTGCGCGGGCGGCCGACGATTATCAGCAAGATCAATACCGCGGCCCAGCTGGTGTATGTGATGCTGGTGCTGCTCAGGTCCGCCTGCGGGATGCCGCCGCGCGAGTTGCTGGATGCGTGCGCGGTCCTCACCCTGATCACCACCGTGGTCTCGGGGCTCGACTACGTCATCACCTTCACGCGCCGCGCCCTGGTGCTGCCCGTGCACGCGCCGTAGGGCTTAGCTCGCATGCGCCAGATCCCCCTGGGGCTTCGCCTGCCTGACCGCGCGGTGTTCACAACTTTTCTGCCGGCGCGCAATTCCGAGGCACTCGAGTACGCCCGGCGCGTCGCCAGCGGCGAATGCGCGGGGCTCACGTGGCTGTGCGGGCCGGCGGGCGCCGGCAAGACACATCTGCTGCAGGCGGTGTGTGCTGCGGCGAGCGAGCGCATGCGCGCCGGCTACGTGCCGCTCGCCGAACTCGCGCCTCTCGGGGTTGGGGTGCTCGAGGGCCTGAATCTTCAGTGCCTGTGTCTCGACGATCTGGATGCAGTCGTGGGCAAACCCGACTGGGAGCACGCGATCTTCGGACTGTTGCGTGAAGCGGAAGAGGGCGGTGGACGCCTGGTGCTTGCCGCGCACGCGCCACCGGCGCTCATGCCGTGGGCACTCAGGGATCTCGGTTCGCGCTGTGCCGCGGGCGCGGTGTTTCAGCTGCGGGTACTGGATGAGGCCGAGCAGCAGGCGGCCCTCAGATTGCGCGCGCGCGTGCGCGGTTTTGAACTGCCGCAGGAGACCCTGCAGTGGTTGCAGCGGCGCTTTCCGCGCGACATGCGCGCGCTGTACGAACTGCTCGACACGCTCGATGAAGCGGCGCTCGTGGCACAGCGCCGCCTGACCATACCGTTCATCCGCGAGGTATTAGGTGCGGCGGGACGCGCGCCAGGCAGCGAGACCTAGGCGTGTGAGAGCTTCACGGCAAGCTGGGCGACCCGCCGGCCGAGTGCCTGCGCGAGGGTCTTCTCCGCTTCGCTGAGCACGCCGGTGGCGTTCGCGCCGGCCACGTGCGAGGCGCCGTAAGGGGTGCCGCCGCTCGCGGTCTCATTCAGCGCGCGTTCGGTGTAGGGCAGGCCAACCAGCAGCATGCCGTGATGCAGGAGCGGCAGCATCATTGACAGCAGCGTCGTCTCCTGGCCGCCGTGCATGGTCTGGGTCGAGGTAAATACCCCCGCCGGTTTGCCGGCCAGCGCGCCGGTGAGCCACAGCGCTGCGGTGCTGTCGAGGAAATACTTCAGGGGCGCCGCCATGTTGCCGAAGCGTGTCGGGCTGCCGAGCACGAGTCCGTGCACTTGGCGCAGGTCATCGAGGCTCGCATACGGAGGGCCACTCGCGGGCACCGGCTGCGCGGGCTCCTCGCTCGCTGCCGCCACGGGCGGCACGGTGCGAAGCCGGGCGCTTGCGCCGGGGACCGCCTCGATGCCGCGGCAGACCTGCCGCGCGAGCTCCGCGGTCGCGCCCGTGCGTGAGTAGTAGAGAACCAGTACTTCCGCCACTTCCTTTAATCTCCGACGCCCGACGTACGAGCGTACGTTGCCACAAAACGGGTGGGCCATCATCCGTGCTACTGCATTGGCCGAAATCGCAGGAAGCGATNNTTTGGCCGGCTGCGGCAGTGACCGCAGGACTGGCTCCGCTGTGTTGACACCCCTTAGGACACGGGCGTGCGCAAACTACAGTAGTATTCGTCCTTCCCATGATCTGCAGGAAATGTCTGGTGGGTGGCCGCGTGCAGGGCGTTTTTTACCGCGCCACGGCAGCGCGGCGCGCGCAGGAGCTTTCGATCACGGGCCACGCCCGCAATCTCCAGGACGGGCGGGTCGAGATACTGGCGTGTGGCGAGGACGAACCGGTGCAGGCATTCATCAAGTGGTTGTGGATCGGCTCCTCGGCATCCAAGGTTACTTCGGTGGAAGTCGCTGAAGAGCGCGCCGATGCCGGACAGGGACTCACAGGATTTCGCTCAGTATGATCTGCAGTCGCAAGCTTTTCGGCGCACTCCTGCTCCTCACGGCGTGGGGCGTGAGCAGCTTGCCGGCCGCTGCTACGCAAGCCCAGGGCGCACCCGGGAACCCGGCCGCGGCGACGCCGCCGGCTGCGGAGCCCGAAACGACGGCGCCCGCCGTCCCTGCATCGGGCGAGCCTGCCCCCGCGACGCCGCTGGCCGTGGCGCCTGCCGCGCATCGCCACCCGCACCGCGGCGAGGCCTGGGTGGTTGCCGCAAATCCGCTGGCGGTGGACGCGGGGCTTGAGATCCTGCGCAAGGGCGGNNCGATGCGGGCATCGAGATTCTGAGGAAAGGCGGCAGCGCCGCGGACGCCGCCGTCGCGATTCAGGCGATGCTCGGACTGGTTGAGCCGCAAAGCTCCGGCGTCGGCGGCGGCGGCTTCATGCTGTACTACGACGCAAAAAGCGGCGCCGTGACGGCGATCGACGGCCGCGAGAAAGCCCCCGCGGGCGCCTCGCCCACCATGTTTCTCGATGAGCACGGCAAGCCCCTGAGCTACCTCGAGGCGGTACGCAGCGGTCGCTCGACCGGCGTACCGGGCGTCGTGGCGATGCTGTACACAGCGCATGCCCGCTACGGCGGCTTGCACTGGCAGGAGTTATTCCAGCCGGCCATCCGCGCGGCCACCGACGGCATCAAGGTGCCCGAGCGGCTCGCGAGTTTTCTGGGGGAAGGATCTCCGTTTCCGCCCACCAACGAGATCCGCACGCTGTTCTCGCGGCCCGACGGCGGTACCGTGGAGGCGGGCGATCTGTTCCGCAATCCGGATTATGCCGCCACGCTCAAGCGCCTCGCGCTCGAGGGGCCGTCCGCGCTGTATGAGGGATCGATTGCCAGCGAGCTCGTGAAGGTGACGACTACGCCGCCCTTGCCGGGGGACATGACCCTCAGGGACCTCGCGGGTTATCGCGCGGAGTGGACGCAGCCCGTGTGCAGACCTTACCGGCATTACTCGGTGTGTGTGCCGCCGCCGCCCGCGGGCGGGGTGTCGCTGCTCGAACTCCTCGGGACGCTGGAGAAAACCGACTTCGCCAGCCGCGGACCCAACGATCCGCAGGCGTGGTTCCTGTTCGCACAGGCCAGCCGCCTCATGTACGCGGACCGCGATCGCTACATCGCCGATCCGCACTTTGTCACGGTACCCGTCGAGCGGCTGCTCGATCCCGCGTATCTGCGCCTGCGCGCACAGCTGATCGGCGAGCGCGCTGGCCCCGTGCCGCAACCCGGCAACGTGTTCACGCCACGCGGGCCCGATGCGACTCAGGAGTCCTCCGGCACCAGTCACTTCGTGGTGGTCGACGCCGACGGCAACGTGGTCTCGATGACGACCACGGTCGAAACGGTGTTTGGCTCCGGGCGCACCGTCGGTGGCTTCGTGCTCAACAACCAACTCACCGACTTTTCTTTCGCGCCCACCGAGGCCGGCCAACCGGCGGCCAATGCCGTGCAGGGCGGCAAGCGCCCGCGCTCCTCCATGGCGCCCGTGATCATCCTCGATCACGATCACAACTTCTTTGCCGCGCTCGGCTCCCCGGGTGGCTCCGCGATTCTCGAGTACAACGCCAAGGCAATCGTTGGGCTCCTCGCCTGGAAGCTGTCGCTCAAGCAGGCGATCGAGTTACCGAACCTGATTGCGCGCGGCGATACCTTCAGCGGCGAACTCGCGAAGTTCACGCCGGCGGTGCTCGCGGGCTTGCGCGAGCGTGGCATTGAGTTAAAGAGCGGGCGTGCCGAGAATTCTGGCTTCCACGGCGTGCTGCGCCGAGCCGACGGGACCTACGAAGGCGCGGCCGACTCGCGCCGCGAAGGTGTTGCTGAAATGCTCGCGCCGGCACGCCGCGGCGAAGCGCCGCACGCGGTCGTGCACTAGAAATTCCTTACTCAGCCCTGCGCCAGGAGTTTTGCCAGCGGCTCCCAGTAGTGGACGCCCCATCCGTAGGCAAGGCTCTTGCCTTGGCCTTCGGGGAATCCCCGGTGGTCGAGGAGTAGCTTGCAGCCGGCGCCCTCCGCGGTGAGCGTAAATTTCACGACCGAGTAGTCACCCGCCTTCCAGTGGCCGGCGCGCCACGCCTGCACCAGGCGCTCATCCGGCACCATCTCCAGGTGTCGGCCCGTTATATAGCCGCCGAAAAGCACGAACGAACCGCCCACTTCGGGGCTGATTGCCGTGGGCTTCGCGCCGGGCGCGGTGACCAGGCTCAATCCATCACTCAGGCGCGTTAGCGCGTCGAATTGCCTGGCGCTCGTCAGCGCTTCATATACCTGCCGGCGAGAGGCTTTGAACGTGACCTCCTGGTGGATCGACTCCGATGTGTGCGTCAAGCCCTCGCTTGCGGCCGCCGCTGCATCAGCCCCGTTGGTGGATGCGCCAAACACCCGGGCCACGCCGAGCCCGGCAGGAATAGTTGCCAGGCCAAGGGTGAGCGCCCGGCGAGAGATGCGAGTGGAAAGCATGAGCAGGTCCCTCCTCATTGCGTTGGTCGATCTGAAGCAGGCGATGCGCTGACAGGCGGCGCGCCGCCGTCATTTCTTCGGCGCCGGCAGTGGCTTGAATCCCAGGTCATCCGCGCCATTCCAGCGCGACCACCTGCTGACCACCAGATCCGGATAGTTGCGCCGCCCGACGCTGCCGTTATAGCGCGCCAGCGCGCGGCGAACGTCGTTGTGTTCGTAATTGAGGTAGAAGCGCAGGATAGCGCAGCCCATGCGGATGTTGGGAGCCACATGCACCAGCTCGTAGCGGCGCATTCCCAGTTGTTCCGGCCAGAACGGCATGACCTGCATGAGGCCGACAGCGCCCGCGGAAGACACGGCCCAGCGGTTGAAGCGGCTCTCGATGTCGATCACGGACATGACGAGGCCAGGCGGCAGGCGTGTTTCTCCGCGCCGGTGCGTCTCGCAATACACTTGCTTGAGAATATCGAGCCGCTCGTTCCTGTCTGCGACGATGCTGCGTAACCGCGGCTCCATCAGCGTGTACCACACCGCGGAATCGTATTGGTCGGTGAAGCACTCCGCCTGCGCGATGGCGCGGGCGACGACCCCCTTCAATTCCGGGTCGCGCTGCTGGTCCGCGACGGCGCTGTACGTGGCACCGAGGCCAACCAGGGCCAGCAGCAGCACGACCCAGGTGTTGCGGTACGCGGAGCGGCGTAACGGCACGGTCGGGGCAGGGGCGGCCGGGGCAGGCGTGGCGCTAGACTTCCAGGCGCGCGCGAATGAAGCCAAGGGCGCCGTCCGCGGGGAACTCGGTGCTCGCCGACTCGCGCCGATGACGGTACTCGAGCTTGCCGGCGTCCAGGCCGCGCTCGGCCACCACCAGGCGATGGGGGATTCCCAGCAGTTCCGCATCCGCGAACTTGACGCCCGGGCGCGCGTCGCGGTCGTCGTACAGGACCTCAATGCCGGCCGCAGTGAATTCCTCGTACAGGCGTTCGGAGACTTCGCGTACCCGGGCGGATTTTTGCAGGTTGATGGGTACCAGCACCACCTGGAACGGCGCGATCGCCGCGGGCCAGATGATGCCGCGCTCGTCGTGATTCTGTTCGATGGCCGCCGCCGGGATGCGCGTCACGCCGATGCCGTAGCAGCCCATGTAGAGCGTGGTCTCCCGGCCACCCTCATCAAGGACGACTGCCTTCATGGATTCGCTGTACTTCTTGCCGAGCTGGAAAATATGACCCACCTCGATGCCGCGGACGATCTTCAAATGCCCCTTGCCCGTGGGGCTGGGATCCCCTTCGACGGCGTTGCGCAGGTCCGCCGCGGTCGCGCCCGGTGCGTCGCGCTCCCAGTTCACGCCCGTAAGGTGCATGTCCTTCTCGTTGGCGCCGCTGACAAAGTCTGCGAGCGCGAATGCGGCGTGATCCACGTACACGCGGCACTTGAGTCCCGTAACGCCGACGTAACCGGGCTCGGTCCCGGTCGCCTTGAGCACCCGCTCGGCACTCGCCATCTTCAGCGGGCTGGCGACCCCTGCCAGCTTCTGTGCCTTGACCGCATTCAATTCGTGATCGCCGCGCACCACCAGCGCTACGGCACCGCCGTCACTGCCATCGACGATCAGCGTTTTGATACAGCGCGCCGGCGCGACTTGCAGAAATCGCGCGAGTTCCTCGATGGTGCGCGCGCCGGGTGTCGCGACTTTGCGCAGCGTCTCGGCGGGCGCCGGGCGTGGCTCGGACGGGGGCACGGTGACGGCGGCTTCGAGGTTGGCGGCGTAGTCGTCGCCGTCCGAGAACGCGATCGCATCCTCGCCGGAGGAGGCGAGCACGTGGAATTCCTGCGATACATCTCCGCCGATTGCTCCGGAATCCGCGCGCACCGCGCGGAACTTCAGCCCCGTGCGCGTGAAAATGCGCGTGTAGGCGTCGTACATGGCGCGGTAGCCGGCGCGCAGCGACTCCTCGTCGAGATGGAACGAGTAGGCATCCTTCATGATGAACTCGCGCGCGCGCATGACGCCAAAGCGCGGCCGCACTTCGTCGCGGAATTTGGTCTGGATCTGGTAGAAGTTGACCGGCAGCTGGCGATAGCTCTGCAGCTCCCGCCGCGCGATATCGGTGATGACTTCCTCGTGCGTCGGGGCGACGCAATAGTCGCGCTGGTGGCGGTCCTTCAGGCGCAAGAGATCCGCGCCGTACTTCTGCCAGCGGCCTGACTCCTGCCACAGCTCGGCCGGATGGATGATGGGCATGACGACCTCGAGCGCGCCCGCCCGGTTCATCTCCTCACGCACAATGGCCTCGACCTTCCTCAGGGTGCGCAGGCCCATCGGCAGCCACGTGTAGAGGCCGGTCCCGAGACGCCGGATCATTCCCGCGCGCAGCATGAGCTGGTGGCTGACGATGTCGGCCTCGGCAGGGGTCTCCTTCAGGGTGTTGATCGGGTACTGGGACAGTCTCATCGATGCAGGGTAACGAAAACTCGGGCCTGGAATCTTAGCAGGAGCGCTGCTGTTAATATGCGCTCTGCCGGAAGGAGTGCGAAGCGTCAGGCGATGGAAGAGCAAAGCGATAGCGAAATCGTCGTTGTGCGGCCGCGCAGGAAGGGCATTTATCTGTTGCCGAACCTGCTGACGACCGGCTGCCTGTTCTCCGGCTTTTACGCCATCGTCGCCGCCATCGACAAGAACTTCGCGCCCGCCGGCATCGCGGTGTTCGTGGCGATGCTCTTCGATACTCTCGATGGACGCATCGCGCGCGCCACTCACACCGAGAGCGCCTTTGGCAAGGAGTACGACAGCCTGGCTGACATGGTGGCCTTCGGCGTGGCGCCCGCCATCGTGGCCTACCAATGGGGCGTCGTGCGCATCGCAGAATACGGGCGTGCCTGGGGCCGCTTCGGCTGGCTCGCNNGGCGCCGACAAGCGCTACTTTGAAGGATTGCCCAGTCCCTCGGGCGCTGCGGTTGTTGCGGCGTTCATCTGGTTCTCGAGCGGCTGGCACGAGCCGGGTCTGGCGGGACTCATTGCGGCATTCGTCATCACTGCCTCCGCCGGCGCGCTGATGGTCAGCAGTTTCAGCTATCCGAGCTTCAAGCAGTTCAACCTCGATCGACGCATCAAGTTCGCCTACATGCTGATCGTGCCGCTCTTTTTCGTCTTGATCGCGGCGGACCCGGCGACCATGCTGCTGTCAATATTTTCCACCTACGCGCTGTCCGCGCCGCTGCTGTGGGTGGGACGGCGCATCCGGCGCAAAAACCGCGCAGGCCCGCCGGCGGGAGCCGTCTGATGCACTTGAGCAGCCGCCTGCAGTATCTCGACGCGCTCGGCATCGACACCTGGGTGCCACGCGTAGACGCGAGCGCCGATTGGCAGCTGCTGCAGGATGAGGTGTCTGCTTGCGTCAAATGCGGCCTCGCCGCCACGCGCACGCGCACCGTGTTCGGCGTCGGCAACCCGCACGCCGATTGGCTCGTGATTGGCGAAGCGCCGGGCGCCGAGGAGGACCGGCAGGGTAAGCCGTTCGTAGGCGCGGCGGGCAAGCTGCTCGATGCCATGCTGCAGGCGATTGGCCTGTCGCGCGAGCAGAACGTGTTTATCACCAATATGCTGAAATGCCGCCCGCCCGGCAATCGCGATCCGAAGGCCGAAGAAATCGCCGCCTGCCTTCCCTATCTCATGCGACAGATCGGCGCGATCAAGCCAAAGCTCATCCTGGCCGTCGGGCGGATCGCCGCGCAGAGCCTGCTCGCAACCGATGTGCCCTTGGGGAGGCTGCGCGGCCGCGTTCATCGCTTTGGCCCGCTCTCCACCGCGCTCATCGTCACGTATCATCCGGCCTATCTGCTGCGCTCGCCCGCCGAGAAGCGCAAAGCCTGGGAGGATTTGAAGTTCGCGCGGGACTACTTCAAGAACACTTTCGTGCCGGGAAGCTGATGGCGACTGCTCCGGAGCATTTTGCAGCGCTGCCCGAAGTTGCGATCCGCTCCATGGCGGAGGCCGATGTGCCGGCGGTCGTTGCGATTGAGCTCGCCTCGTACCGCTTCCCGTGGAGCGAGGGCATCTTCCGTGACTGCCTGAGGGTGGGCTATGTGTGCCGTGTCGTTGCGCACTTCGATACGGTGGCTGGATACGGCATCGTCAGCGCAGGCGCCGGGGAAGCCCACATCCTCAACCTGTGCGTGCGCCCGGAGCTGCGCTGCCGCGGCATTGGCACGCTCGTGCTCGAGGATCTGCTGCAGCGCGCCGCCGCGGCGGGCGTGGAAATCGCCTATCTTGAGGTGCGCCCGTCGAACACCGCCGCCATCCGGCTCTATCAGTCATTCGAGTTCGAGCACATCGGTTCTCG